>CAINDV010000183.1 GCA_903847485.1 uncultured Verrucomicrobiota bacterium | reverse complement strand
TCCTCAATCATACCCTACACTACAGGTAGGGGCAGGTTGAGTCAATTGGCGAGCCCAGTTTGGTAATTCCCCGTCTTCGCCGGAAGGTCGAACGTGAACGTCAACCTAGCATCTCCGAGCGCTGGCACCTCGCAGCGTTGCGTCTTCTCCTGGACAATAGCCCCATCGCACAGGAGTCGGGAACGCACGGTCCCCTTCCAGTTCTCATACAAGTCATTGATCACCACTACCGGGAACGCCTGTGACTTACCGGCGTCATATTCCTCGGCCCAAGCATCAATCATGAGTCCCACCGGGGCAAAGGCATCGCGGACGTAGGTGAAAAACTCCGGTTCCCACTTCAACTGCTCCACGTCCAGCCAATGGTCGCTGGTCTGGCCTTCGGCCCGGCTGTAGCCAAGGCCGCAGAAGTGCAAAACCCCCGCGCAAGCACGGTGCGACCGCCAGAACTCCGTCTCGGCCGCGAGATACCGTGCGTACCAATGCCGCCGCTGGGAGGTCGTGGAGTCAGGGCCGAGCAGGTTCCGGTAAAGGTCACGAGTAAGTGTTGTCGGCGTGCCGTCGCGATTCAGCCAGAGCCAGCCGTATTCGTTGATGATAATCGGATTCGTTCCCGCGTTGGGGATCACGTTGCCGGTGGGAACGCCGGAGTTATGAGCAAGGTTAGCCAGCTTATAGTTCGGGTTTATGAAGTGATAAGGATGCGACTCGAACACATCGCTCGGTGCCTGGGCCGGTGCCCATCCATTGTCCCACGGGCGGTTGGATAGGTCTAAAGCGCGCACCTTCTGAATCGCTTCTCCAGTCTTCGCCACTGCGCGGGTTTCGTTGCAGGCGTCCCAGATGACCACGCAGGGGTGATTCCACCGCTCTTGCATCCACTCCGTGTACTCTTGCGCCAACTCGTTGCTGTCAAAGTCGCCGGGCTTTTTGCTCCATGTTCCAAATCGAGAACTCATCCTGGATCAGGAACCCCTCTTCGTCGGCGATGCGGTACCAGGACTCAGGCGGAAAACCAATGCAGTAACGGAGTGAGTTCCAGTGCATCTCGCGGAACTTACGGTGCAAGCGGCGGACCCACTCTTCCCGCCACGGCTTATCACCGCGCTCCGCGTCCTCGAAGAACCGGTAGAGCGTGACGTTACTCCCGCGCAGGAAATACGGTTTGCCGTTCAGGATCGCCCGGCCGGTAACTCGATCCAGTCTGAAACTGCGCATGCCGAAACGGGTCATAAGCACATCGGCCTCACTTTGTGCCTCCAGTTCGTAAAGGAACGGATCCTCTGGTGACCACAGGCGGCAATCACGAAGCGCAATGGTCGCCTGGCCAGTCTTTTCCGCCCCTTCGCCATCGGCAGATATTTCACACTCCTTCTCACCCGCAACCCGGCCACTTACCGCCTCTCGGACAACTAACCTAAGTTTCGTCGCAGTCGGCGTCCCGGCATGGCGCACCCAGGCATGGACAGTCACGGTTTTCTTTTCTATGTCAGGCACTGCCTGAACACGAGTAACGTGTGGCGAACCCGACAGAATCACTTCAACCGAGTCGTAGATTCCAGGAGTGTACTTCTTCTTTTCGTAATCCCATCCGTCAGGAGCGGGCTTGGGCACAGACTCGCGGAAGGCACCGACGCGGATGAGTAACTCATTGGTGCCGGCTTTCAAGGCCGGCTTAGCATCGAAATAGCCGGGCGTGAAGCAAGGTATGTGCTCGCCCAATGGAACCCCATTGAGAATGACGCGGGTGCCGAACATAGCCTTATGGACCTTGATTTGCGCCACCGGCGGGACGGCCTCTTCTATCCGAAAGGTCCGCCGATACCAGAAGGCCTCGCGCTTAGTGCTCTTGACACCGACTTCCTCAAACGCCGGCTGGGCCATATCCACGAGTCCGGGAACGGAAACTGCACCTTCGAACCGCGTCGGAGGTTGGTCCCTGGCGCCCTCGGCAATCTGCCAGGTTCCATCGAGCGAGATAGTGCGCCGAACCGTGGCACTCTCGCTCGCCGAAACCCACCCTGTCAGGGCAGGGTGCTAACAAGGCACAGCCCCAGTGTAAATACCTTTCTAGTCATAGTAATTATGCCCTTTCTCATTCTATCGCGGTGCTCTTTGGCTAAACCGGAGTTATGGCCCGTAACTCCGGTTGCTCGGTGGCGGCTTCGATGGCCTTGATGGCTTGCTCGACGGCGGCGATTCTCACTTGGTTGAAGGGGCCTTTGGGAAATCTGCCGGCGGCACATTCATTGTCGAATTCTAGCGGCGAGATTCTTTCGCCGCAGCTTTGAGCGCAGGCTTGTCGTTCGGCGGCTTGGCGCTGGCTTTGATGAGTTTTACGCGGATGTCGTTGGCCTGCTTCACGCCGGGCGTGCTGCGGCCTTCAGCGATGTATTGTTCCAGCAGTTTCGTGAGGCGGGTTACGACTTCGGGATACTCGGCCTGCACGTTCTTAGTTTCTGCGATGTCGGCGCTCACGTCATAAAGCTGCACGTCGGGCAAGCCAAGTCTCGCGGCTTCCACGTCGCCGGGTTTCCCCCAGCCGCCGGAGCCGGGGCAGAGTTCGAGCTTCCACCGGCCCTGGCGGATGGCAAACATGCCGTGGATGCTGTGATGCACGATGGCTTCGCGCAACGGTGCCCGGTCGGTGTCGAGCAATGCTGGAAGAATGCTGACACTGTCTTCAGCGGCGGTGGCGGGGAGTTTCGCGCCGAGGATTTCCGCGCAGGTCGCCAATAAGTCGGTGTGGCAGATAAGTTGGGCGCTGTGCGAACCGGCTTTCACCTTGCCTGGCCAGCGCACAAAGAACGGTACCCGGTGGCCGCCGTCCCAGAGGTCGGACTTATAGCCGCGAAACTGCGCGCTGGCGAAGTGTCCCCGCTGCTCCAACTTATCGGTGCCGGCGGCGGGCGAGCAGCCGTTGTCGCTGGTGAAAATGACAAGTGTGCTGTCCGCAAGGCCGTGTTGCTCCAAGGCGGCGAGCACCTCGCCGACGACCGCGTCGGTCTGCATGACGAAGTCACCGTAATCACCCAGCCCGCTCTTCCCTTGCCACTCCGGCGTTGGCAGAATCGGCGTGTGCGGCGAAGTAAGCGCCAGGTAGAGGAAGAATGGTTGGCCCGCCTTGGCCTTGGCCGCGTGCTCGGCGACATAACTCACGGCCCGCTGACTGAGCCGTGGCAGCATGGTGATAGGTTCGATGTTTTCGATGACGCGGTCATTCTCGATCAGGCCGGACATGGTGCGGGCATTCGAGCAGCCCCAAAAGTAATCGAAGCCCCGCGTGACTGGTCCGCCGATGATGCGTGAGCCGGCGGGCAGGCCCAGCCCGCCCGGGGCGCGCTTCCCGGCGCGTTTCTTGGCTTTGGTGTCATCCGCTTGGACACCCGCAGGTAACTCCGACCCGAAGCCGAGGTGCCACTTTCCAAGCGCGGCGGTGGTGTACCCTTGCTGCTTGAGCAAAGCCGGCACGGTAAGACGGTTGGCGGCGATGAGTGGCGGGTCGTCGGTGCCATCCAGCACTCCTGACTGTAGCCGCGTCCGCCACGCATACCGGCCGGTGAGCAAACCATAGCGCGTAGGGGTGCAGACGGACGAACCGCTGTGCGCATCGGTGAAGGTCATGCCCTGCGACGCCAGCCTGTCGAGATGCGGTGTTTTTATCTTTCCCCGTTGTGGATTGAGGCACTGCACATCACCGTAACCGAGGTCGTCGGCGAGGATGTAAACGATGTTCGGCCTTCGCGACGCGTCAACGGCGTGGAGCGCGGCCAGCGATGCCAGCAGCAGGCTGGTGAGGGTCAGCAGTATGTGTTTCATTGCGACTGAAGGGTAACGGCTTCGTTGGTCCTGGTCGATCCTTGGTGCGCACGGTTGCCGGTCGCTGCTGAATATGACGAAGGCGTTTTCTGCGAGGCCGTGGTCATCGATCTATGTCGAGATGCCGGCAATGCTGCGAGCTTTCATTCGCGGCTGCCCTCTCGATTCGGAACGCCGCGGCCATCGCGCCGGTATCTTTCGAGCATGGCTAGCATCGCATTGACCCGTTCGCCTTCCACGTGCGCACGATTGTTTCGCTGGGCGGGATCGTTGCGCAGGTTGAAGAGTTCATACGGCTCGCCGTGGGAGGTGTAACTACGTTTGTCCCGGAACCAATCCGGCTCCGGGGCGGAATTGTCTAGGCCGCTCGGCGCGGCGATTAGCGCCCAGTCGCCCTGGCGCAGCGTGGCCTTGCCGCTGACGCCGACCATCACGCTGGCCTCGCGCTCGACTTTGCGACCGAGCAGCGCCGGAAGCATGTTCAAACTATCCTCGGCTGCGTTGCTCGGCAGTGCATTGCCGGTGATCGCGGCGCATGTGGCCATAAAGTCGGACAGGATGAGAAACTGGTCGCTTACCGTGCCGGCGGGCGTGCGTCCGGGCCAGCGGGCGATGAAGGGCACGCGATGGCCACCTTCCCAGGCGTCGCGCTTCACGCCGCGCAGAGATCCGATGCTGGCGTGCCCGAGTTTCGGCACCCGATCATAGGCTCCGACGCCGATCTCGTCGTCGTTTTCCGGCCCGTTGTCGCTGGTGAAGATGACGAGGGTGTTTTCGGCGAGCAAGGTCCGCTTCAGTGCTTCGGTGACTTGCCCAACGGCCCAGTCGGTCTGGACCACAAAATCGCCATACTCACCTGCCTTGCTATTGCCCACGAACTCGGGCGTGGGCACGATCGGGTAATGTGGCGAGGCCAGCGCGAGATAGAGGAAGAACGGACGTTTGGCCTCAGTTCGGGCCGCTTCCTCGACGCAAAGGACGGCGCGGCGGGTGAGTTCCGGAAGGATGTCCACAGCACGCCAAACCGCCAGCGCGGGGCCGCGAATGTTGAAGTCTATGGCATTCGAGAGGTCGCTCGGATCGCCGACTGTGCGATCGTTTTCAATGAAACAAAAGGGAGGATAATTCGGAACGTCGGGGCCGAAATATGTATCGAAGCCGCGCGTTGTCGGCCCCTCCGCGATGGTTCGCGCGAAGTCCACATTGCTGTGCGGATCCAGGCGACTGCTGGGGGCCCTGCCATCCTCGGTGGGCCATTGCCAGCCGAGAAGCCACTTGCCGATGGCAGCCGTCGTATAGCCGCTGGCACGGAGCATTGCCGGGAGAGTGAGGCGACTGTTTTCGATGAGTGACACGCCCCACGGACCGAGCACGCCGCGCTTTAGGCGCGACCGCCAGGGATAACGTCCGGTGAGCAACCCGTAGCGCGTCGGGGTGCAGACGGCCGAGGGCGAATGCGCATCGGTAAAACGAAGTCCTTCCTGCGCGAGCCGATCGAGGTGTGGCGTGGGAATCTTCGACTCGGGATTGTAGCAGCCCGCGTCGCCATAGCCCATGTCGGCGGCGAGGATGATGACGATGTTGGGGCGGGTGGTTTTCTTGGCGGCGGAGGATTGGCCGCAAAGAACGCAAAGAGACGCAAAGACGATTATGAGGCGCCTCATGGTTATTTCTTTTTAATTTTCCCCCGGCTGGCCCTGTCAAGCAGTGCCGGGGACGGGAAACCGTTCTTGCGAATGCGCGCCCCAGCCTCGCGCAAGGCGGCGACATCGCCCGGATGAATCGAGCCATCGGGCAACGGTCCGGTATTGAGTGTGAGGTTGGCCTTTTGGGCGAAGGCGTCGGCCAACAGGGCCAACACCTGGTCGGCGTTGATGTGTTCACAGCCTTCCAAGTAAAGCCAGGATGGCGGCGCGGTCTGCATGTTGGTGCAGATGTCGCCGCGCTTGCCGGCGTTCAGCGCCCAGGCCTTGTCCGCAATCGGACCGCCCTTTACGTGCATCCGCCCCTCCGGTGCCACGAAGTCCTCGGTGCCGGTCCCTTGCTTAAACGAGATCAGGCATTGCGGTTGGAGCGACCGGATGAGCGCGTAGAGTTCGTTGAGTCGGCGGTAGGCTGCGGGTTCCGCATAGTAGGATCCGATGCCATCCAGCCAGATTCCGGCGACCGGGCCGTATCGAGTGAGTAACTCCCGCACTACCGTGCAGTTCCGCTCGAAGGTTGCCTGCGGCTCGGTTCGCGCCACCTCGGGCGGGCAATAAAGAAACAGGCCCAGCCCCTTCGCATGACACTGTGCGGCCAGTTCGGCCACGAGGTCGCGCTTCGCCGGCGAGTTCAGGCTGGTGAAGTCGGAAACCGTCGTGCGGAACATATACAACTCGCCGAGGTGTCGCGTGGTAAAATTGATGTAGCGCATCTCCGCCGCGAGGGCCAGGTCCGTGATGAAAGCCGCATCGAACTTCGCTGCTGTGAAGCGATCCCTGAGCCTCGCATATTCCTCGGGAGTGCCCTGCTTGAGCTTCCTCCATTCCGCACTGGATCCGGCCTTAGTCTTCAAGGACTGCTGCGCGGTAAGTCCCCTCAGGCTCGCCAACGCATAGTGAACAAACAGCCCCCACTTCGCGTTGCGATGCCACGCCACGGCTGCGGCGCGGGGATTCTCGCGATACGCAGCCTCATAGCCTCGCAAGTAAGGGGGAACCGAATCGGACGAGTCACGCCCGGTGCCTTGCCGTGCAGAATCCGATCGCGGAGTCTGAGACCAACCAGAGAGTGCCGCCATGGCAACCCCGGTAACTGCGGCCGCGCCCAGTGTTTTCAGGAATTGCTGGCGAGTTTGTAGTTCGGGGGTGCCGACACGGTGGATAGGTTTCATGTTCATGGTAAGTGAAGCGGTGGCGCTCTTCGGTAGCGCGTGCCTCAGGCTGGCTTCACCTGCGCTCCTCCGTCCGCCGCCGCGAGCGCGGTGCGGCGGGTGGCTGCAGCCCCGCCGCCTGTCGGTTACGCCAGATCTTCGGACTCATGCCGACGAGTTTGCGAAAGGTGCGGAAGAGATGGCTGGGGCGGGAAAAGCCGGTCCGCGCCGCCACTTCGACCACCTTCAGTCTCGTTGTGGTGAGCAGTTTCTTGACTTGCGCTATGCGCAGCCGCACGACTTCCTCGTTTAGGCTCCGCTTCATTTCGTTGCGGAAGGCTTTCTCCAGCGGCCGACGGGAGAGGTCCGTGGCGGCCACCACCGCATCCACCCCTAGTAAGGGGTTGTCATAGTGGTCTTGGATATAGCGTAGTGCCCGCGCTACTTGCAAGTTATCCACGGCCACTATGTCCGTGCTTCGGCGCGTGACCAGTCCGGTAGGACGCACGCGGATGACTTCCGTCGGTGGTTTCCGGCCGGCCATCAACCGGTCCAGCAACGTGGCCGCCTGATAAGCCAGGCCTTCCAGATCGTGACACACGCTCGACAAGGGCACGCTAACGCAGTCGCACAGAATCGTGTCATTGTCCACCCCTAACACCGCCACCGCTTCAGGCACAAACAGCCCCGCGTCATTGCATGCGGCGATAATGTCCGCCGCCACACAGTCGTTGTAGCCGAAGACGGCCAGCGGCTTGGGCAGGCGCCGGAGTTCGCGGGTCAGCGCCTTGCGCCGCGCCGTCCAGTCTTGCGTGGCCGCAGGGCTACGTCGGGTATTGGTTGGTGGCAGCACCTGGCAGGTGAGATCCGCCCGGGCCAGCCGGTTGGCAAAACCGCGATTCCGCTCTGCGTTGACGATGTCATCCAGAAACGGTGCCCAAGCGAAATGGCGGAAACCACGCTCCAGGAAATGCTCGGCCGCCAGGCACCCGATCATCTCGTTGTCGCCTTCCACCCGGGGCAGTTTGATGTCGTTGCGCACCATGGAAATCTCCACCGCCGGCAGGCCGGAGGCGAGAATGAACGCCGCCAGATCATCGCGGTCCCCGATGAAGGAGAGGATGCCATCCCCGCGCCAGCCGACGGGGATTTTCGCCGTGTAAATCATGTCGGCGACCACATGCCAATGGTGTTCCCGGGCGTACCGGGCGGCTCCTTTGAAGAAGCCGTGGTGCGTGTCGGTCAAGGCCAGCAATACCGAGCGTTTAGCGCGCATAACGGCGACAGCTTAGCTGTGTCCGCCCTTTCGGCCAGTCAAAACGGACGCCGCAAAAGGGGCCGTTGCGCGACGCAAAATAGTAGTCGCCATCGGGCACCCGGTTGAGTAATAATGTGCCCGTTGAGACCGTACAACAACATCTGTAGTGGCGAGCTTCCGGCACCTGCACCGGCGGCGGGGTGTGGCTTGGGGCGGTGCCAGGATGGAGTTTCCACGAGGAGTTTCCACGAGGAACTTCGTAGCTGGCGACGCGCAGCAACTTCCGTCCGCGGTGCGTGCCACTGTTCTTGACGGCAACTGCGCCCGGTTTTACGGAATCAATCTATCAGTCACTTAGCGACCATTATGAGCGAAACTATGTTGGCCGGCGTCCTTCACGGCGCCAAAGATATTCGGGTGGAACAATGCGCGCTGCCTGAACTCCGTCCGGGCATGGTCCGGCTGCGGGTCCGGCGGGTGGGCATCTGCGGCTCGGATATGCACTACTTCGAGCATGGTTACTGCGCGGCGTTTGTCCCGACGCGGCCGTTTATCCTAGGCCATGAGTTGACCGCCGACGTGGCGGCGGTGGCGGCGGATGTGACAGCGCCGGCCATAGGTGCGCGGGTCACCGTCAACCCGGCTCGGGCCTGTGGCTTCTGTGACTACTGCAAGGCCGGGCGCGGCAATCTGTGCCGCCAGACCATCATGCTCGGCAGCGCCAGCACTAATCCGCCGATGGACGGCGCGTTCGCCGAGTTAGTCACCGTGCGGGCCGACCAATGTCACCTCCTGCCGCCGGAAATGGAAGACGGTCTGGGCGCGATGATGGAGCCGTTCGCCGTGGCCTTGCACGCGGTGAAACGCGCCGGGACCGTTTCCGGAAAGAGAGTGCTGGTGACGGGCGGCGGGCCGATCGGACTGTTAGTCCTCCTCACCGCGCGGGCCTTCGGGGCGACCCCGGTGGTGCTGAGTGACCTCGTCGCGGGCCGGCGGCAGACCGCGCTGAAATTGGGTGCGGACGCCACTTTGAATCCAACGGCGGGTAACTTAGGAGAGCAGGTGCGCGAGCTAACCGGCGACGGCTTCGACGTGCTCTTCGAGGCGTCCGGCGCACCGCCCGCTTTGCGGCAGGCGTTCAGTCTGGTCCGCCCCGGCGGCACGATCGTGCAGATCGGCACGCTGGGCACGGCGGATGTGCCGCTGCCAGCCAACCAAGTAATGGTGCGCGAGATTCAACTTATCGGTTCGTTCCGCTATGGCAACGTGTTCGGCGAAGCCATCCGGCTGGTGGCGGCGGGCCGCGTTAACCTCGCACCCTTGATCAGCCAGGTGTTTCCGCTGGCCGAACTCCCGCAGGCGATGGCGCGCGCGTTCGCCAAGGATGAAGTGTTGAAAGTACAAATCCAAATCGGTTAGTTTGCCCCTCCCCTAAGCTCCAACCTATTATATGAACGTCTCACCTATGGATCTGGTGGTCATTGCGGGCATGAGTATCTCCGCCATTGATGTAGCAGTCATTGCGATCTATCTGATCGGCATCACGGCCTTTGGCATCTGGATCGGCTACCGGCGAAATACTTCGTCCCAACAGTACTTTCTGGCGAATAAGTCTCTGGGCTGGTTCACTGTCGGCGCGGCGGTGTTCACGTCGAACATCTCCACCCTGCACTTGGTGGGGCTAGCCGCCAGCGGCGCGAAGGAGGGGATGGTGATTGGTAACTTCGAGTGGATGGCCTGTTTCACGTTAATCGCGCTGGCGCTGATCTTCGCGCCGTTTTACATCAACTCGCGCGTCTCGACGCTGCCGGAGTTCATGGAGCGGCGTTATTGTCCGCAGGCGCGGACGTTTCTCGCCATCATCGGCTTGATCGGAGCGTTGCTGATTCACATCGGCATTAGTTTGTTTGCCGCCGCGAAAGTCTTTGAAAGCTTCCTCGGCATCCCGATGGTAACGACCATCATCGTGCTCTCGTTGTTCACGGTGACTTACACCGCGCTCGGCGGATTGAAGGCCGTGGTGATGACCGAAAACATCCAGGTCTGCCTGCTGCTGGGCGGGGCGACGCTAGTGACAGTGCTGGGGATACAGGCGCTGCCGAGTGTGGGCGTGCATGACCTGGCTGGCTTCAAGGAAGCGGTGGCACCCGGACAGTTAAATATGCTGCAACCAGTCATCAACGACCAGGGCCACTTGAACGGGTTCTCTTGGCTGAGTGTGCTGCTGGGTTACCCGATTCTAGGTATCTGGTATTGGTGCGCCGACCAGACCCACGTCCAGCGCGTGCTGGGGGCCAAGAGTCTCAAGGACGGACAGAACGGCGCGCTGTTCGCCGGTTTTCTGAAGATCACGCCGGTGTTCCTGATGGTGCTTCCCGGCGTGATCGGCTATGTGCTGTGGCAGAAAGGGTTAGCGCAGGAAGCGCTGGGGAAGGCTGGGACTTTCCATTTGTTGAATGTGGCCGCCACCGGCCAGCCGGATTACAACACCATGCTGCCCTCCTTGATCAACTATCTCATACCGGTCGGCCTCAAGGGCTTGATCGCGGCCAGCATGGCCGCCGCCTTGATGAGTTGCATGGCCGCTGCCCTGAACAGTTGCGCGACCTTGATTTCCCTCGACATCGTCAAGCGCGTGCGACCCGACACCAGTGACAAGTGGGTGGTGATCATCGGACGGGTCGCCACCGGAGTTATCATGGTGCTGGCGATGCTATGGTCCACGCAGGGGGACCAGTTCGGCACGATCTTCGAGGCCATTAACAAGATACCCATGACCTTCGCGCCGGCGGTGACGACGGTGTTTGTGTTGGGTTTGCTGTGGAAACGGGGCACCAAACAGGCGGCGATGGCGACGCTGTATGTCGGCTCGCTTATTGGCTGCGCTTACTTCCTGGTAGATATGCCGGGCATTGGGAAGATGATTCTCGGCACGGGCAAGGCATCGGCGGGCTTTACAGGGTTGGTTTCCGATCCTGCCCAAGGGCTGGGCGTTCCCTTCATGCTCGTCGGCCCGATCCTGGCGGTATTCTGCGTCGGCATCTATGTTGTCACCAGCCTGCTCACGCCGGCGATGAACCCGAAGGAAGTCGCCTTAGTCTGCTGGGACCACCCGCTCGCGTTTCTAAAGGGGCGTCTTACCGGCGCGAGCGACCCGCGAGTGGTGACGATGATCCTGCTGGCAGTGGTGGGCGTGTTATACTTCCTGTTGCGCTGAAGCGCCTTTCCATGAATCACTACCCACTGACTCTGTTCGCATGAAGCGTAACCTGCTGGGTAGAACGGGGCTGCGGGTTTCGGCATTGAGCTTCGGCGCTTCGGCGCTGGGCGGTGTCTATGGCCCGGTGGACGAGGCGGAGGGGATCCGCGCCGTTCACACGGCGCTGGACTTAGGCATCAACTACTTCGATGTGGCGCCCGCTTACGGTGCCACGCGCTCTGAGACCGTCTTGGGTCAGGCGCTCAAGGGCATTGCTCGCGACCGCTATTATCTCTCGACCAAAGTCGGCAAATACACCCAGCCCGGCGGCTACGGTGAAGACACGCTGGATTACTCCCGCGCCCGCATCCGCGCCTCGCTCGACGAAAGTGCGCGCCGCCTTGGCACCGACTACTTTGATATTATCCACCTGCACGACTTTGAATACCAACGTCGTCAGCACACGGAGTGGGCCTTGACCGAAGGTGTGGCGGCATTGGTCGAACTGAAGCAGGAAGGCCGCCTCGGCAACGTGAGTTTCGGCATCTACCCGATGGACCTGTGGCACCGCATCTTTAACACACTGCCGGCGGACGCCGGGTTAGTCCACAATCATTACGCGTTGAATGACACTCGTGCGCTCGAACTGTTGCCGATAGCTAAGTTGAAGGGCATCGGCATCATCAACGGGTCACCTTTTGCCAGCGGACTGCTGATTGGGCGCGAAGCCCCGGACTGGCACCCTGCCACTGCGGAAGACCGCCGCTGCTTCCGCGACGCCCGAGACCTCTGCGAGCGGCGCGGCGTGCCGATCAGTCAACTTGCGCTCCAGTTCTCCAGCCAGAACCCGGAATTCCCTACCACGCTCTTCAGCTCGTCGCGTTCCGAGTCGGTCCGGCGCAACGTGCAATGGCACGAGGAGCCTTTTGACCCGGACCTCCTTGCCGCAGTGCGCCGCGTCCTGGCACCGGTGATGAACAAGCAATGGGACTTCGACGCTGCGGTGGATAGGTTGAAGGTACCGAGCGCCGCCGCCAGTGCCCCGGGCGGCGGCGAGTTAGCTCCATCGCTCTCCCTTCCCGCCGAAGGTGCCCGCCTTGGAAAATGAATACCGCAACGCAGGTCGTCGTCGGCAACCCCGACGTGAATTACCGAAGGCCAACCGGCGAACACATTTCACGCATTTCAAACGAAATGCACCAATGAAAGTAAAGCGACATAGCTATATGGATTGGAAGCTGATCCTGGCGACCGGTACCTTCGTTGCGCTTGCGGCCGGTGCCTTAGTGGCCGCGCCCGGTGAGAGCCAGCCTGCCCAGACCTCTGTTGCCGCCGCCTCCGTGCCCGAGCCGGAACTAACCCGCGAAGAGCGCATCAAATGGTGGCGAGAAGCCCGGTTCGGCATGTTCATCCATTGGGGGCTGTATTCCATTCCTGCCGGGGTGTGGAAGGACAAGGTCCATCCGACCGGGTATTCCGAATGGATCATGTTCGATGAGAAGATTCCCGCCAAGGAGTATGAGCTTCTAGCCGGACGGTTCAACCCTGTTAAGTTTGATGCCAGGGCTTGGGCCGCCATCGCGAAGAAGGCCGGCATGAAATACATGGTGTTGACCACCAAGCACCACGATGGCTTCAGCATGTTCAAATCTCGACTGACGCCGTATAACATCGCCGACGCTACGCCCTTCAAGCGGGATGTCACCCGGGAGTTGTCGGATGCCTGTCATGACTCCGGCCTCCGGTTTGGATGCTACTACTCCATTGACCGGGACTGGTATCGGCCCCAAGGCCCCGGAAACAGATACAAACAAAACAATCTCTGGGATTACCCGGATTCCAAGCCGGCGGATTTCGACCGATACCTCGACGGCTTTGCCCGGCCCCAGGTCGAAGAACTTCTGACTAGTTACCGGCCGGACATTCTTTGGTTTGATGGGATCGACATGATGAACGACGCCCAGGTCGGGGGGCTTTACCGGAGCATCCGGAAGTTGCGACCGGAGTGCGTGATCAACAGCCGGATCATGACCTGCGTCCCTCCGGCCCGCTTCCCGACGCCGTATTGCGACTATCTCTCGACCGGGGATAACGAGATCGCCGACAAGGCTTTGGGATTTGAGTGGGAGAACCCTGGAACCCTGAATACGAGCTACGGCTACAATCAGAACGATACCAATTGGGTGGACGCGCAGGAGGTGGTTTTCCGCCTGGTGGACATCGTCAGCAAGGGCGGCAATTACCTGCTGAATGTCGGTCCCACCTCCGAAGGGTTTATCCCCCAGGCGAGTGTTGACCGGTTGATGGAGGTCGGGGCTTGGATGGAGACAAACCAGGAAGCCATCTATGGAACCTTGCATTGGAAGGTCCATCACGACAAGGAACCCGCCGGCGGCGCGCAAGCCCCCGTAGATATCCGCTTCACGGCAAAAGGCAATTCGGTCTATGCCATCTGCCTGGCTTGGCCCGAGAAGGATGTCTTGGTAAGGGCGCTGGGCAACGCGGGAGTGCCCGACAAAGCGATCTCCGCAGTGCGCATGTTAGGCTCGAAGGAGGTAATCAAATGGCGTCAGACCAATGCTGGACTTACCCTCTCGGTCCCGGAGAAAAAGCCGTGCCGGTATGCCTTTGTTTATCGGATTGACTTCAAGAAGCAATGACATGAGGATACAGCGAATGAGTAGCATTGTTTGCGGCGTGATTCTGCTCGCGGGGCTTTTGCAGTCGGCCTCTGCGCAATACTCGGGATGGCAACATTCCGGCTCCATCTATCTGTTGACCACGCCCGAAGGCGCGAATTTGCCCGCTTCGGCATCGGAAGACGGTTTCCCTTTGTTGGTGCGGTTGCACAAGGACTTCTTCAATTTCAACCAGGCTAAGGCCGACGGGGAGGACCTCCGCTTTTCCACGAGTGCCGGCGTGCCACTGGCCTATCAAGTCGAGGAATGGAATGTCGCCAACGGGACCGCCGGCGTCTGGGTTCTAATACCCGCCATCAAAGGCAACGCGCGGCAGGAGATAAGAATGTATTGGGGCAAGGCCGATGCTGCCACCGAATCCAGTGGGGCGGCGGTGTTTAATGAGTCCAACGGCTATCTCAGTGTCTGGCACATGGACGAGCCGGTGAAGGATGAGTTGGGCACGCTGGTGTCTAAAGATGCGGGAACGACAGCGACTAAGGGAATGATCGGTCAGGCGCGGCATTTTGCGGGGAAGGGTGGGGTTTTCTGCGGGGACAAGATTGCCAATTATCCGTCGGGAGCCGGTTCACACAGTACGGAGGCCTGGTTCCGCATTGAAAGGCCAAACGCAACCATCATTGGTTGGGGAAATGAGGGAGGAAACCGCGGGAGCAAAGTGCGCATGCAATTCCGTAGCCCGCCGCATATCCATGTGGACAGTGACTTTTCGGACGTGGCGGGGGGAAGCACGCTGCCGACGGCGGAGTGGATTCATGTCATGCATACTTACAGCAGTGGAGACGGGAAGATATACATCAATGGCCAGTTGGATGGCTCGGCCACGCCGATGCTGAACATCAAGAGTCCGGCCCGGCTGTGGATCGGCGGGTGGTATAACAACTACGACTTCATCGGCGACATAGATGAGGTGCGCATTTCCAAAGTGGCGCGGTCGGCGAACTGGGCGAGACTGCAATTTGAAAACCAGAAACCGATGCAGACACTGACAGGGCCGGTGGTGCAGCCGGGTACTGCGTTTTCTGTTTCGCTGGCGCAGGTTACTGTGCTGGAGGGAAAGAGCGCGACGATTTCCGCCGAGGCTGGCGGCGCGCAAAAGGTCGATTGGATTCTCAAGCGCGAGGGGCGGGAGACGGTCGTCGCCGTGGACCGTTTCCAATATACCTTCGAGGCTGGCCGGGTAAGCGGGGACAAGTCAGCCACGCTGCAATTCAAGGCTATCTACGCGAATGAGGTGAAGACGCGGGATATTCCGATCACGATCAAGGAGGACATCCAGGATCCGGTTTTTACACTGAAAGTCCCGGCAAAATGGGATGGGCGCACGGTGATCGAAGTGACGCCACAGATCGCCAATCTGAACGCTATGCAGACTAAAGGCGTTGGTAATCTAAAGTACTCCTGGAGCCTTTCGAGTATCGCGGTGATCAAGGAGATTGTCCCGGGGAAACTCATTCTTAAGCGCGCCCAGAACAGCGGCCCACTGACCATTACCCTGGCCATCAACAACGGCGGCGCCGACACCATCCACACCACCACGATCCAAGTCACCGAACCCCAGCGTGACGCCTGGGTGGCGCGTACGCCGGCGAAGGACGAAAAGCCGGAGAGTAATCAATTCTACGCCCGCGATGACAAGAACGAGGGCATGCTCTTTTACAACGGAACGCTCAACGAAACTGCGGACTCGGTCTTTCTCAAAGTCTATGCGGATGGACAGATCTATAAGAGCGAAAGCACTAAGTTGGCGACGGACAAATCCTACGCCTTCGCGGTGAAGCTCAAGCCGGGGCTTATTCGCTACAAGGTGGAGTTTGGGCTCAAGATTGGCGGGGAAGAGAAGGTGCTCAATACCGTGACCAACCTGGTCTGTGGCGATGCGTATCTAATTGACGGGCAATCCAACGCGGTGGCGACGGATTGGGGACCGGGTGACTTTTCCGAGACGAGCGAATGGATCCGCAGTTATGGCAGCACGGGCGGCGACCCGAAAAGCGCAAAGTGGGGGAATGCGATGCGCAAGGCACCAGGGGATCGCCTGGTGGTGGGCTATTGGGGCTTCGATCTGGCCAAGCGTCTGGTGGAGAGTTACCAAGTTCCCATTTGCATCATCAATGGTGCCGTTGGCGGAACGCGCGTTGACCAGCATCAGCGCAGTGCCGACAATGACGAAGATCTGACCACGATCTATGGACGCCTGCTGTGGCGGGTTAGACAGGCGAAGCTTACTCACGGCATCCGCGGCATCCTGTGGCATCAAGGCGAGAACGACCAAGGTGCCGATGGTCCCACCGGCGGCTTTGGTTGGGAGACTTACCGTCAGTATTTCATTGAGATGGCGGCGGCGTGGAAGCAAGACTACCCCAACATTCAGAACTACTATGTGTTTCAGATCTGGCCGAGGTCGTGCTCAATGGGCTTCAAGGGTTCTGACAACCGACTGCGGGAAGTGCAGCGGACGCTGCCGTCGGCGTTTTCGAAGATGAGCATCATGTCCACACTGGGCATCGAACCTCCCGGCGGCTGCCATTATCCGGCGGCCGGCTATGCGGAAATTGCCCGCCTGATATGTCCGCTCGTCGAACGTGACAACTACGGTAAAGCGTTCCAGGAATCCATTACCCCGCCCGATCTCCAGCGGGCCTATTACACTAGCAATAAGAAGGACGAGATCGTGATGGAGTTCGACCAACCCGTGAAATGGGACAATACTTTGGTGAGTGAGTTTTACCTTGATGGCACGAAGAACAAAGTCGCCTCGGGCAGTGTGTCCGGAAACGTGGTCACTCTCAAGCTTGTGGCCGCGACGACCGCCCAGAAACTTACCTATCTCGACAGCGATTCATGGAGCCAGAAGCAACTGCTTCGTGGCGTCAACGGTATCGCTGCGCTGACTTTTTGCGAAGTTCCGCTCTCCCCCGCAAAACCAACTAACTGAGCATTACACATAAATCAGAAATACATCATTACAAATACATGAACACAAACACACCTATCCTCCATCGTCACAAGATCAATCTGATCCTGTGTGCCAGCACCATAGCCACCGCCGTCTCCGCAGTGGCGGACGTGCGATTGCCGAGAATCTTCACTGACAACCTGCTATTGCAAAGGGACCAGCCGGTGCGGGTCTGGGGCTGGGCCGATGCCGGCGAGTCGGTAAGTGTTACGCTGGCTGGGAAAAGCGCCACAACCAAGGCCGACGATCAGGGTCAGTGGGCCCTCGAATTGCCGGCACTCAAGACCGGCGAAAACCTGGAACTGGCCGTCAAAGGCAATAACAGCCTTACCTTGAAGAGTGTCGTGATCGGGGACCTCTGGGTTTGCTCCGGCCAATCGAACATGGAGATGGACTTGAATGGTTGCGTGGGCGCGGCGGAAGACATCAAAGCTGCGAACTTGCCGAACATCCGCCGCATCAAGATCAATCATGAACAGGCCGCTCAGCCGGAAAGGGACGCCCCAACGGCCACCCAATGGCAGGTTTGTTCGCCCGATACCGCCCGGGGGTTCACCGCAGTAGGCTTCTATTTCGCCCGTGAGATCCAACAGAAAACCGGCGTCCCTATCGGCATTATTGATGCCAACTGGGGCGGGACGCCGATCGAACCTTGGGTCAACACGGAGGGCTTGGGGATAGTGGCCGAGCTGAAGCCAGAGTTCACCGCCAGGCAGGAAGCAATCAAATCCTATCGCACCCAGTTACCCAAAGCGTTGACTCAGATGGAGGGTTGGATCGCCAAGACCCGCAGTAATCTGGCCAATGGAACCGAGACCACCCCGATGCCCGCCATCGCCCACCATCCGGGCGGCGACGGCTGGAGCGGCATGTATAACGCCATGATCCATCCCTTCGTGCAATTGCCGATCAAGGGCGCGCTGTGGTATCAGGGCGAATCCAATGGCGGCGAGGGCGAGAGTTACTATAACAAGATGCGCGCCTTGATTGGCGGTTGGCGCAAACAATGGGCGCAGGGTGATTTCCCGTTCTATTTCGTGCAGCTTGCCAGCTTCCAAGGCGCGACGGAGAATCCCGCCGACGCGAATGGCTGGCCCAAACTCCGCGAGGCGCAAACAAAGTCACTTACTATCCCCAACACCGGCATGGCGGTCATTACCGATACCGTGCCGCTCGCCGAAGCCAACGACATCCATCCGCGGAACAAATACGACGTGGGGCTACGCCTCGCCCGCTGGGCGCTGGGCCGGGACTACGGGCAAAAGGAACTGGAGGTTTCGGGTCCGCTATTCAAGGCGCTCAAGCTCGAAGGTAACAAGGCGCGCGTAACCTTTGACCACATTGGTTCGGGCCTGATGGTTGGCAAGAAAGAGGGTCGGGCAGCGGCCGTCGAGAGTAAGGAGGGAAGACTCAAGCGGTTCGCGGTTGCGGGTGCCGACAAGAAGTGGTTCTGGGCGGAAGCCGTGATCGAGAACGACACGGTGGTCGTTTCCTCCGCCGAGGTGCAGGAACCGGTCGCCGTTCGTTTCGCCTTTCAGATGAATCCGGACGGCGCGAATCTCTACAACCGTGAAGGTCTTCCCGCATCACCCTTCCGCACGGATGCTTGGTGAAAAGACAGCACCTATCGGGAATCGAACCGTGAGCAAGATACCAACAAAGTTGGTTCTCATCTGCGCTGGGCTGGTGGCCGGTATCGCTGTCGGTCGGTCAGTGAACCCAAGGGGCGATGCCGGCCAGTCGGACGATCCGAATGGACTCTTGTTGCGACCGATCCCCGAAAAGCTGGTGGTCCTGACCTTCGACGATGCCTGCCGCAGTCATGCGATGTTTGTGGGACCGCTACTGCAAGCCAATGGATTTGGCGGCACGTTTTACATCACGGAATTCGCGGAGACCTTTACCAACAAGACCCAGTACATGACTTGGGAGCAAATCAAGTCTCTGGATGACATGGGGATGGAGGTTGGTAATCACACCTTGCTCCACTGGGGACCCAAAAGCCCGGGCGAATTTACCCGGCAAGCGGCCGTGATTGAAGAGCATTGCGTAACCAGCAAGTTACCCAAGCCCACAACCTTCTGCTGGCCCTTCTACGATGTCGAAAAGGACAAGCTGCCTGTTCTTATCCAAAGAGGGTATTTGTTTGCCCGAGGCGGGCACAATCGGCCTTACCAGCCGACCACTGATAACCCGTTCGATACGCCGTCCTTCAGCATCAGTGACAGCGACGCGAAGCGGGACAAGGACGTGTTCTACAAGGCCGTGAAGCGGGCGACTCCCGGCCAGATCGTCATCCTTACCTTTCATGGCGTGCCGGACCTGGAGCATCCAACCGTGGGGACCGATCCGGCCCGCTTCGCAGAGTATGTGAAGTATCTTAAGGACAACCAATACACCGTCATCTCCATGCGAGACATGGCGAAGTATGTAGCTACGGCTAAGGCGGCGAAACTGTTGGTTAAGTAGCCCCCACCCGCCGCCCATTTCCAGCATCCTGCCAGTTAGGCAACGAACACAGCAACACTATAGGACATTCCCCAAAACATAAAGATTTCGGTAGAATAGAATTCAACTAAGACACATAATGAAAAAGCAGAATCGTATTCAAGTCGGACTGACACTGGTGGCTTTGGCAGCGCAGATGAGCTTCCCCGTTTTGGGAGCGGAGAATCTGCCGGATCTGACCAAAGGCGAAATGAACGGAGTGGACCGTAAGTCAACCTACAATCTTGGTCCTGCGGGGCTGCGCGGGTGGATTTACACGAAGCCCGCGGCTTACCTGGATAGCGTGCAGGGGCGGACGACAGCCGCGAGCCGGCAGATTTTGGTCACGCATGTCGGAGCAAAGTCGCCGGCGGATGGCGTGCTGCAAGTCAACGATGTCATCCTCGGCGCGGGCGGCCAACTCTTCACCGACGATGCCCGCAAGAGTATTGCCGTGGCGATTCAGGAGGCGGAGGAGACGGTCAATCAAGGCAACCTGAAGCTGACCCGCTGGCGGGCGGGCAATACCGAGGAAGTGCAACTCAAACTGCGAGTTATGGGAACCTACAGTGAGACCGCCCCCTACGACTGCCCCAAGTCCAAGCTAATCCTTGACGATGCCTGCAAGGCGCTGGAGAAGGAGCCGCTGAACCAAGACTGGGCCGGCGCGGTCAACGGCCTGGCGCTGCTGGCCACCGGCAAGCCTGAGTATCTGCCAAGACTGCAGGAGTTTGCCCGGAAGATGGGGCCGACGACGCTGAAGCTGGAGTTGAAAGATGGGATGGTGGTCTGGGACTGGGGCTACCGGAATGTCTTCCTTTGCGAGTATTACCTGCTCACCGGCGACCAAGAGGTGCTGCACGCCATCAATGAATACACCATCTCGCTGGCGAAGGGGCAGAGCATGTATGGCACTTTTGGCCATGGCATTGCCATGCTCACGCCCGATGGTAAACTCCACGGCTCTATCCCTCCTTACGGTCCGGTGAACGCGGCTGGGTTGGTGGGCAATTTGGCGATTGTTATGGGTAAGAAGTGCGGCGTGCAGGATCCGGAGATAGATCCCGCCATTGAGAGAGCCTCCAAGTTCTTCGGTTACTATGTGGACAAAGGATCGATTCCTTACGGCGAACACGAGCCGTGGCCTTATCACGAGAACAACGGCAAGAATTCCATGACCGCGCTCCTGTTTGCGCTCCAGGGCAATCAGAACGTGCAAGCCCAGTTTTTTGCAAAGATGTGTACGGCCGGATGGGCCAACCGCGAATACGGGCACACTGGCCAGGGATTCAGCTATTTGTGGGGCGCTCTGGGTGCCAACGCCGGCGGGCCGGACGCCACGGCGGCTTTCTTCAAAGAAGCCTCCTGGCACTTCGACTTGGTGCGGCGCTGCGATGGTTCTTTCACATACGACGGCGGGGAACAGTACGGTGCCGGCAGGACCCACGATAACACTTATTACGGGCGGAGCAGCTACGACGGCCTGAGTCCTGCCGCCACCTATGTCCTTACTTATTCGATCCCGCTGAAGAAGCTCTGTATCACTGGGAAAGATGCGAAGAAAGCAAACTGGCTGACCGCGCAGCAGGCCAAGGCAGCCGTCGAGTCCGGGCGTTTCGACCTGGACTGCAAGCAAAAGACGCCGGAACAACTCGTGGCGGCTTTTAGCGATTGGTCGCCGATTGTCCGCCGCTGGGCCGGTGAGGAACTGGCCCGGCGTCCCGAAGCGAAGACGATGGTGCCCCAACTCATCACCATGGCGGAAGGCAAAGAGGCGCATATTCGTCAGGGTGCCTGTGAGGCACTCGGGAACATCAACAGTGCCGACGCCTTGCCAGTGCTGGTCCGTCTTCTCAAACACGAAGACCGCTGGACGCGTTTCAAATCGGCGGAGGCGCTTAAGAAGATGCGGGATGCGGCGCGGCCGGCCCTGCCCGGCATGCTCCAGGCGGTGGTGGATACCGCCGAGCCGCTTCAGCCGGTCGCCTGGGCCGATCCCATCCAGATCGCGCAGGGCCAGCTCGCGGAGGCTCTGTTCGGCGGCCTGTTGAGAAATTCCATTCAGGGGGTGGACAAGAAGTTGATGTATCCAGCGATTCAAGCCGTCTCCAGAAATCCGGATGGCATGGCGCGGATGCACCTGAGAAACACTTTTGAACGCCAGCTAAGCTTGGAGGATGTTCAGGCGCTGGGGCCGGATATATTGGCGGCAGTCATAACGCCGTGCCCGGCGGACACGATGTTTGGCAATGAGATCCGCATGGGCGGTTTCAGAGCCTTGACGAAATATCACTTCAAAGAAGGCATCGCGGCGGGCGTCATCTTCGCGAAAACCCAGGGCGGCCACGGCAGCGAAGGCCGAACCGGGGAAATCATGAAGGAGATAGTGAGCTATGGCTCGGCTGCCCGGGAAGTGGTGCCGGAGTTGAAAGAGTTGATCGTTGCCTTAAATGATCAAGTTAAGAAGGGCGAGTTTCCCGGAGGCGAGCTTAATAATAGAAGAGTCGGCGCAGTCGCAGAGGCTATCAAGGCCATCGAAGCCGCCAAAGACCAACCCGAACTGCGTAGTATCACACCGGCCCGGCCATAGGACAGATCAAGGAAGAGCTGCCATAACATTCATGCCCATGAAACCATCCACTACGCTCAAAGAAACCTACCTCAACATGAAGTCGCCTATAAGAAGCCTGGCGTGCTTGGCCATCCTAGCAGCGATGCTCGTCAGCGCACTCGCGGCGGCACCGCCGTCCACGCCGCCGGATCTCACTCAGAGCACCAAGGTTGACCGCAATGGAACCTACAATCTAGGTGCTACCGGTCTGCGCGGGTGGATTTACACCTTGCCGGTGCGGCAGTTCGATCTCGAAAGACTACAGGGGCGGACTACGCTCCCCAGCCGACAGATCCTCGTCACCCATGTCGGGGCCAAGTCACCGGCGGACGGTGTGATGCAAGTGGACGACGTGATCCTTGGCGTGGGCGGCAGCCCCTTCAGCGACGACGCCCGCAAGAGCTTCGCCGTGGCGATCCAGGAAGCCGAGAAGGAGGCCAACCAAGGACTCCTGAAGCTAACCCGATGGCGGGCGGGAAAGACCGAGGAGGTGCAACTCAAGCTGCGAGTGATGGGAACCTATAGCGACACCGCACCCTACGCTTGCCCGAAATCCAAGCGCATTTTCGAGGACGCCTGCAAGGTGCTTGAGAAAGAGCCGTTGGAAGAAAACTGGTGTGGCGCGGTCAACGGCCTCGCCTTGCTGGCGACCGGCAATGCCGACTATCTGCCTAAGGTGCGTGAGTTCGCCCACAGGATGGCACCGACCACGCTGAATCTGCGGAACGAGATCAACGGGTCGGCGTGGGAGTTAGGCTACCGGAACCTCTTCCTTTGCGAATACTACCTACTCACTGGTGACAAGGAAGTGCTGCACGCCATTACTGAATACACGCTCTCGCTCGCCAAAGGGCAGGGGATGTATGGCACCTTCGGGCATGGGTTCTCCGGCCTGACTCCCGAGGGCAAGCGCCACGGTTCCGTCCCGCCCTATGGCCCGGTCAACATGGCGGGACTGCCGGCCAATCTCTCCATAGTTACGGGCAAGTTATGCGGGGTGCAAGATCCCGAGGTAGATGCCGCCATCGAACGGGCCTCCAAGTTCTTCGGCTACTTCGTGGACAAAGGCGCCATCCCTTACGGCGAACATGAGCCTTGGCCCTACCATGAAAACAATGGCAAGAATTCTATCTCCGCCCTGTTGTTCTCTCTCCAGAAAAACAAGATCAAGGAAGCGCAATTCTTCGCTAAGATGGCCACCGCTGGCTACCGGAGTCGGGAATGCGGGCACACCGGCCAGGGCTTCAGCTATCTGTGGAGTGCCCTGGGGGCCAATGTGGGTGGGCCGGCCGCGGCGGCGGCCTTCATCAAGGAAGCCTCCTGGCACCTTGATCTGGTGCGGCGCTGTGATGGGTCATTCACCTATGACGGAGCCGAGCAATACGGCCCCGGCAGGACTGACGACAACACTTACTACGGCAAGAGCAGTTATGATGGCCTGAGTCCCGCCGCCACCTATGTGCTCACTTATTCGCTGCCGTTGAAGAAACTCTGCATCACTGGCAAAGACGCGAATCCGGCGGGCTGGTTAAGCCAGCAGGAAGTGGCGGCTGCCATTGCTTCCGGCAGCTTTGATTTGGATCGCAAGCAGAAATCTCCGCAGGAACTCGTGGTGGCATTTGGCGATTGGTCGCCCATCGTCCGCAGTTGGGCGGCGGAGGAAGTGTCCAAGCGCCCCGAGGCTAAAGCGATGGTGCCCCAACTGATTGCCCTGGCGGGAGGCAAAGATGTGCATATCAGTCAGGGTGCCTGTGAGACGCTCGGCTACCTTAAGAGCGCAGAAGCACTGCCCGTATTGGTCGCGCAGCTTTCCAACCGAGACCGTTGGGTGCGCTATAAGGCAGCGCAGGCCATCAGGAAGATGGGCGGCGAGGCCAAACCGGCCGTCTCCGACATTCTCAAGGCGGTGGTCAAAACCGCAGAACCCATCCAACCAATCGTATGGGCTGATGCCATCCAGTTCACTCACGGCCAGTTGGCGGCCGCATTGTTTGCCGGCGGACTGACCGACGCGCTCAAGGACGCCGATCCCAAGCTGCTCTACCCGGCGATCGGGGTTATCTCCAGGAATCCGGATGGCATGGCGCGGGCCACACTGCGAGGCTATTTCGAGCGCAATCTTACTCTCGAGGATGTGCAGGCGCTGGCACCGGACCTCCTGGCTGCGGTCAAAACGATGTGTCCGGCGGACACAATGTTTAGCGCCGAGATTCGCATGGGGGCTTTCAAAGCCTTGACGAAGTATCACTACAAGGAGGGCATCGAGGCGGGTATCGGCTTCGCGAAAACCCAGGGAGGCCACGGCAGCGAAAGCCGCACTGGGGAAATCATGAAGGAGATAGCGGGGTATGGCTCGGCTGCCCGCGATGCAGTCCCGGAGTTGAAAGAGTTGGTCGTTGCCTTAAACGATCAAGTTAAGAACGGGGGATTTCCCGGAGGCGAGCTTAATGATAGAAGAGTTGGCGCAGTTCAAGCGGCTATCAAGACTATCGAAGCCGCCAAAGATCAACCCGAATTGCGGAGCATTGCCAGGTAAGAATGCGGGAGTGGAGGATGCTGGGCGCATCTCAACACCTGAGGATGTCTGGGCAAGGATTTTCTTGGGGGCGGCACATGGGTCAGGCGGTGACGGCGTTGGGGCTTTTGCGATGGGCCAGTTGGCGCAGATATAGTAGACGTCTTAGTTAAGTTTACATTTTGCAACACAGAATCGCTTCACCTTTTCGTTAGACCAGGACGCCACGGTGTCCCGGATGGATCGTTCCACCGTCGCCAATTGCGTGGCGTATAGCCCGGTCGTGACTTCATAGCGAATCCGCTGCCACAC
>CAINDV010000182.1 GCA_903847485.1 uncultured Verrucomicrobiota bacterium | reverse complement strand
TAGTGGCAACCTGATCCAGGCACGATGCCGTGGGTGCTCATGATCTTCATGTTCGAGTAGAGATATGGCAGGGTCCGCTGGACTTCGCGGAGTTGGTCGTTGCGCGAGGTTTCGCCGCAGGCGGCCGGCCAGATCTGGAAGAGGTAGTAATTGCGCAGGTTCGGAAAGTCCTGCTTCCAGGCGGCGGAGATGTCCACGAAGTACTGTTGATAGAACTTGTAGTTGAAGTCCCCGTCCGGCCCTATGGCTCCCTGATCCTGCTCGCCCTGATGCCAGAGCAAGCCGCGGATGCCGTGGGTGAGTTTCGCGCCGACCACGCGGTTGTAGAGGTTGGCGTAAATGTCTTCGCTCCAACTGGAGCCAAGGGGCAGGGAACGGTTGGCGGGATTCGGCCTGTGCATATCGATGCGCGTGCCGCCGGCCGCACCGTTGATGATGCAGATGGGCATGTTGTGGTTCGCGACGAGGCGGTTCGCGAGATACCAGCCCCAGAGGCCGAGTTGCAGGTCGTTGCCCTTGCTGATGGCATATCCCCAGCCGGAGGTGAGGCCGTAGGTGCGGACCCACTTGTTGGTGGTGGTCGTGTCGTTGGGCGCGGAGTTGTCGGTGGCTAGCGCGTTCGATTGGCCTTCGATGATAAAGGCATCTCCGCAGACGAGGTCGGAGACCGTGGCGAGCGGCGCGGAATCGTTGCCGCCGCTGGTCGTGCCGTAGGCCACCTTGTAGGTCACCTTGCCCGCGGCGATCGGCACGGCGAAGGAATAGGCTCCGCCCACCAGCGTCTGGCGGTGGGTGGCGTAAAGCACGTCCGCGCCGGTGTCGGTGGTGTAAACCTTCAGATAGACATCGGTCGCTCCGCCCTGGGTGCCGCGGCAGTGGATCGTGCCGAGGCCGGTGCCGGGGTCGCGGGCGAAGAACTGCTTGTTCACCGGCTTTTCGTTGGCCGCAGGCGTGCGCTGGACCCACGGATCGCTGGCGGGCTCCTGCACATCGATGACGACGCTTTGCGAAACAGGTGTGCCGCCGTTGTCGATGGTGAGACTGATGTTCATCGGGCCGCTGCCCTGCGAGCGAGTGAGCGAGAGAGTGCCGTTGGACGTTTGTTTGATCACGGCCACGCCACTGACCGACCATTTGTAGTTGAGCGTGCCGAAGCCGGCCGCCTGCATGGCGGCGAGGTTGGTGATGTTCGCGGTAACGGTCATGGTGCTTCGGCCGTCCCACGATGTCGTCGAGGGAACGAGGGTGAAGGCGGGGTCCGGCACGGTGTCCAACACGGTGAGAGGCACGTCGATTGTCTGGGTTCCGCCCGCGAACACGGCCTTGAACTGGATGACCGCCGTGTCATTTCCGGAAATGCGGGGAGCCGTGTAGTTGAGTGTGAGCTGATCGGTGGCGAGCAAGGTTTCCTGACCGTTCTTCTTGTAGATCCAGTAAACCTTTTGCGCACCGCCTGCCTGGGCGGTCAGGGTGGTGGTGGCACGCTCGTTCATCGTCACGGAGGTGGGCGTTACGGAGAAATCCGAACCGGATGGCACGATGCCGCCGACGAGGGTCTGCAGAGGCTTCTGGTTCTCATATTCCAGCTTCACCCAATTGGCGGAGCGCACGACTTTGGAAATCCGCACCTCGTCCATTTCGCCGACGAAATTGAAGCTACTACTCGTCGGTAAAAAACCACCGATGTCAAAACGGCAGGGGGTCGAAATGTTCATCACCCCTCCATTATTGGAATCATCAAGCACACCATTGACATAGAGTCTGGTGCCAGTGGTTTGAAAGGTGTGAACGACATAGGACCACTCGGATGATGGAATCGCGGCGGTGCCGTGCATATCCGCCGCGCCGAAGTTACAATCCATGTTGATGCGCGGCGGACTCACGAGATTCATGACCACCTTGTTCCCGGTGGATTCTAGCCCCCAGCCGAGCACGACTTTACCGAAGGCAGAGGGGCGGACCCAGACACCCGTAGAGAACGGTGCCGTTCCGCTCGGCAGGCCGGCGATGGCGGTGCCGCACTGGATGCCCTGACCGGAGGCGAAGGTGCGTGACCTTCCGATCAGGCCGTTGGTGGTGGTGGTGCCGACGTTGCCGGGCGTGGTGGTGCCGAGCACGTCCGCAAGCGTGTCACCCATGTGGTGGACGCTGGCAAAGCCGTTGGAGGAATTGAAGACGCCGGCTCCGTTGGACAGGGAAGTCACGCCGCTCTTGCCCCAATACATGATGATTTCCTGGGATGCATTGCCAGTGATGGCGGGAATTTTCACCCAAACGGCGGCCTTGCCTCCCGCCGCGTCCCACTGCTCGATCTGATAGGGAAGTGAGGCTCCGGCGGCGGTGGTGAAGCGGATGTCGCGGCCGTCGCTCTGGGCTTGGGCGAAGTTAAAGTTGCCGGAGTTGAAGCGGAGGAGCAGCGGGAAGTTGCTGACGGATGCGCCGCCAGGCAAGTTGGCTCCGGCGGGCGTGGTCAGGATAAACATCGATCCCGAATACGCCCATGCGGCGAAGGTCTGCACGGAAACGGTGTAGTCCTTGAACGATGTGCCGTTCTCCGCAGTGACGCGATAGACGACCGGGTTGGTGAAATTCTGCGTGCTGCCGGACGCGGGGTTGATGGCCGCGTTGAGTGAAAGGGTGAAGGTGGGAGCCAACGAGGTCACGGATTGGCTGGGCGGCACGGTCAGCACCGCAGTGCCGGCGGCTTCGTCGATCACCGCGAGGCCGAGCGCGCCGAAATCGCAGCTCAACATCGCGCGGGCCGTGCTTGCCGGAGCGACGGTGACGGTAACGACGTAGTTGTTGACCGTGGCACCATCGGTGACAGTGTAGGTCACAGGGCTGGCACTGAAGTTCGGACTGACGGGAGCGACACCGCTGGTTTGATTCGTGCAGGTCCCGGAAGACAGCGTGAATTGAGGCGCGAGGGCGGCCAACAACACTGGCGTCGACCCGGAGGTATACGGCACGGTCCAGCCGATGGTGGCCACGCCCGCAACGGGCACGCCAAGGATGGCACTGCTTCCGACGACGTTGGTCCCGAAGCTCGTGATGGTCGCCGGCTGAATATATTTTGTGGTCAAACGGTACTTGGCCGACAGATAAGCACCGACCGTATTCAGCTCGGTCGCGTTCAGGACCCGGCTGTAAATAAGGACTTCCGCGATGTCGCCATTGAGCCCTCCACCGCTGCTACCATTGCCGATGACAAGAGGCGCACCACCGGAATTGTAGTTAGCTCCTGCGACACCTTGGCTGGTCCCGTTGATCGACATCTCCCAGGCGCTTGCCGAACTGGTGATTGCGAACAAGTGCGAACCGGTGTCGGGCATGGCACAATAGCCTTCGAGCCGGTTTCCCCGGAAAACCCCCGGATAGGACCTGCCGTCACCGTCCCAACGCCACCATTCGTCGACCCCGGGATTTGCTTTAACCAGCGTGTATGCATTATCACTGTTGATGGTCGTCACGATAAAAACCGTGGCGGCAGTTGGAAATTGGCTCGATAAATTTGCCGTCGTGAACGAAGAAGAGCCGTTGAACCGGATGACCGGCTGCCCGTTGAGCACGCCGGTCTTATAAATGGGTGTGCCGGCGGTCCTGGTGGCATGGTTGCCCAGCCCGGACATGTCGGTCCAGGCAGGCACCGTGGCGCCGTCGCTCAAGCCCGTGAGCTGCGACGCGTCCAAGTGCAGCTTCAGACCAGTGGTGACAGGTGGTGCCGCGCTGGCGGGTGCCGCCCCGAAATACATCGCCGCACCCATCGTCAAAGCGAGGGAGAGGTGTGTGAGGGTCTTTCTGGTCGGATGATCTGGATTTGGCGTTTTCATTGGTTTTTTAGATCTGGCAGCATTTACGCGTGGCCTTCCTGTTATGGTGCAGCCGCCACGTTATCGAACGCCGCGTTGCAAGTGTTGGTGTTGTTGTGGCTGGTGACCGCCAGGCCAATGTAAACAGCGTTTCCCATTGAGACGGTTTGGGTGTTCATCGTCGTCCACGTCACCCCATCCAAGTCGGATAATTCGACCGTGGGGGGCCTTGGTGCTGCTGGAGAAGGCCGCTGCGGGAGTTGGTTTAGCGTAAAGGCCATCGTGGAAAGTGGACGGGGTCGGCCTCACTGCGCGGCGCGCATCCGCACGAAGAGCCGCGGGCCGCCAAGCAGCGCCGAACTCAGGTTCACGGTCACGGTCTCGACCTCCGCCACCGGGGCGCCCGGCACCTGGACCGCGCCGGTGTCTTGAGCCCAGGTCGTCAGGTTGGTCGAGGTCCACACCGTGTAGCTGTAGCCGGTGAGCGACGGAATGCGCCGCGTGTAGCTGAAGTTGCCGACGGCGAGATTGGAGG
>CAINDV010000181.1 GCA_903847485.1 uncultured Verrucomicrobiota bacterium | reverse complement strand
GGGCTTCCAGATGTTGATTGGCCAGTTGCGTCGCAAGACGGCCACGGGCAAAAGGCGCAGGACGGTATCCTGCGAGGTATGCTTGGGCGGCTATAGTCAGCCGGTAGCCTGTGCAAATAAGCAGGGTTCAACGGAACCGCCGGATACGTGGACCGTACGTCCGGTGGTGTGGGAGGACGGCGGAGGCTAACCCCTCCGCCTCCTACCCGATCGAATTGAAGCGAACAAAATGTCCTATCGGCGCTCGGCTTCGTGCTGACGGTGATGCCGGGTTCTGCCGGTGGGGTTCTAGAGTCAAGAGTTCAGCAGAGCTGCTCAGGTGCCGGCCCATATGCCATTTGGCATATGGCGGGCCAGCCACCGTTCGGGTAAAATTCAGTTGTGGTGCGTTGTGTTTGAGGTGATTGGGTAAATGGGTAAATGGGAGAAATGGGGCGGCCGGGGGATAACCCCCGACCGCCTCATGACTGATGACAATAGCATGAAGAGCAAAGACGAAATTCGTTTAGCGCTGAGAAAACAACGCGCGGCGTTCCCGCGGGAAGGCTTCACGTTGATTGAATTGCTGGTGGTCATTGCCATCATTGCGATTCTGGCCGCCATGTTGCTGCCGGCGTTGAGCAGGGCCAAGCAAAAAGCCAAGGACATCCAGTGCATCAGCAATGAAAAGCAGATATGCCTCGCCGTGGCGATGTATATCAATGATAATAATCAGGGCGGCATGATGCCCTATCAGAACATTCACGTTTGGGTGGACCAACTCCAGGTGGGTTATGCCGCGATCAAGGGAGTTCGATATTGCCCGGCCGCACCCGAAAAGATACCCTGGGGCGGTGCCGCCGGCAGATCTTCGAGCACCGTGGCGCCGGATGCCTTTGGGACGGCGGATTATCCGTGGAGCTGGATCAACTGGTCGGCCGGCACCTACGATGCCCAGGGGGGCTATGGTTTCAACATGTGGTGTTACTCTGATCTTGAAAAAAATGCAGGCAGCACGGGCATCCCCGCTGCCGACGCTGTGAGGTACGCCTTCCAAAAAGAGGGGGCACTGGTGAGCGCGGCCAAGACCCCCTTGTTTTCTGATAATGTCTGGGTGGACGGCGCGGTGCGGGTCGAGCACACCTTTGGCACAGATTTATACAATGGCAGGTGGGACTCGGCTGGCCCCATTGGCCTGGGTGGAATGGCCATCGCGCGGCATGGGGGGAAGGGCGCCAACCTCGCACCGCGCAATTTTACGGGCTCCGTTTTGCCGGGACGCTGCAATGTGGGCTTTGTCGATGGGCATGTTGAGTCCGTCAAATTGAACAATCTTAAGAGCCTCTATTGGCACAAACTTTGGCCGCAGTGATTGCTGAAAGGGCTATGGGAACCGGAAAGCCAAGTGAAACCCATTGATTGAATTCAATTTGATGAACAATGAATAGCCCCGCGCATGGCCTGACATCCTTTGGGCACGCGCTCAACCTTTCGCCGCAAGCCTTTGGCGAACTGCGCCAATCCAACGATGTCGCCCACGACTCCTCCCTGGTCCGTGAGCGCATGGCCGAGGACGGTTACCTGTATCTGCCCGGGTTTCTCGACGTGGAGGAGGTGTTTGCCGTGCGGCTCGAAATCACGGGCCGGTTGGCGGTTGGAGGCGCGATTGATCCCGCGCATAAGCCGGCGCCGGGGGCGACATCACAGTGGGCCACGGTCCGGCGGTGCTGGGCACACCCTTATGATGGTGCAGCTAGTGCCGATGATGAGGAAGAAGACTCGAAATGTGGCAGCGGTAGACCAATCGGCACGTCGCGGAATTCTCCCAATGGGTGAATCTGTTTCCAACTCCCTGAACATACAGATGCGAAATTCCATTTCCTCCTCATTTTCCAGACACCCTCTACGACCGCTGGCAGGCAGCCTGCTCCTGGCGCTCTTTCCCATGATGGTTCTTACCATTGCCGCTCAGGCAGAATCCGTTGTGGACGTTCCCGGGACTGGCCCATCAGCAGTGACCAAAACGGGGTCGGCTGCTCGCGGAGTTACTCCCGTCGTTTCCTTCGTCAGCGGGGATGCTGTTGCAGGCTATTTCCCGCTGGCCTCGCCCACAGGGATGGCGGACGTGTTTGTTGCGGCCGATGACTGGCCAGTCGCTCAAATTGCCGCTCGTGACCTGGTTGCTGATGTCGAGCGGGTCACTGGACGAACCCCCGTGTTGAAAAAAGGGACTGAAGGACTATCAGAGAATGCTGTGCTGGTGGGAACGCTCGGCAAAAGTCCGGTGATTGACCGATTGGTCAAAGAGGGAAGGATTGATGTGCAGGATGTGCGGGGACAATGGGAGTCCTTCGTGATTGCGACGTTGGTCGATCCCATGCCGGGTGTGCGCCGGGGTTTGATCATTGCCGGCAGCGACCGCCGCGGCACGGCATATGGAGTCTATGAATTGTCCAAGCTCATTGGGGTTTCTCCATGGTATTGGTGGGCGGATGTGGCGCCCGCGCGCCGTGAGGCTCTGTACGTTTCACCGGAGCGGTTGCGGGCCGGTCCGCCATCCGTGAAATATCGCGGCATTTTCATCAATGATGAAATGTGGGGGCTGCGGCCGTGGGCCATGAAAACCCTGGCGCCTGAAGAGGGGCACGGTCTCGGACCGAAAACCTACAGCAAAATTTTCGAGCTCCTGCTGAGGCTCAAAGCCAACCATGTCTGGCCGGCCATGCACAATGGAGAGGGTGGGACGATTCCCTTCAATTGCTACGAGCAGAATCGGGTGGTGGCCGACGAATACGCCATTGTCATGGGCTCCTCGCACATAGAGCCCATGCTGCGCAACAACATCAGCGGCGCTGAGTGGGATCGCGAATATCCCGGGGAACCCTGGGATTATGTGGTCAACAAGGATCATATCTATAAATACTGGGAAGACCGCATCAAGGCCAATGGCAGGTATGAAAACGTGTATACGGTTGGCAAAAGGGGGCGGGATGACGAGGAGGGAAAGGACGTAACCGTCCCTGTGCTGGAGCGGATCATTGCCGACCAGCGAACCATCCTGGGTAAGTGGGTTGACGAAGACGTCGCCAAGGTGCCGCAGGTCTTGATTGCCTATACGGAAGTGTTAGAACTGTACAACCGTGGCTTGAAGGTTCCCGATGACGTTATCCTGTGCTGGCCCGATGACAACTACGGGTACATCCGGCAACTGCCTGATGCCCGGGAGCAGAAGCGTTCCGGCGGCTCGGGTGTTTACTACCATTTTCAATGGCTGAACGGCGCATCAGACGCCTATACGTGGCTGTGCACAACGCCGCCAGGGTTGGTGTGGGAGGAGATGAAGAAAGCGTATGACTATAATGCGCGGAAGTTCTGGGTGGTGAATGTTGGCGATATCAAGCCGGCGGAAATCGACCTGGAATACTTCATGCAAATGGCCTGGGATATCACCCGGTGGAACAATTCCAACACCCGTGAATTTCTCATCCAGTGGGCAACCAGGGACTTCGGAGAGCCATTTGCCGCCCCGATTGCGGACATCATGGAAAAGCATTATCAACTGGGATATGCGCGCCGGCCCGAACACATGGTGATGCAGGGTTCCGGCGAAAGCATCAAGTGGGACTGGTTCAGCCTTGTGAATTATAATGACGAGGCCCAGCAGAGAGTGGATGCGTATGACGGGCTGATCCGGCAGGTGGATGAGTTGTACGGCCGCCTTCCTTTGGAGCTTAAAGACGCTTTCTTTCAGATGGTGCTCTACAATGTGAAGTGCGCCGCGCTGCACAATAAGAAGGTGATTTATGCGCAGAAGAGCGGCGCCTATGGCTCGGAGAAGAGGGCCAGCGCGGCGGATTATGCCCGGAAGGCGCGGGCTGCGGCGGACGAGATCGATGAAATCATAAGGCATTACAATACCGGGCTTTTAACCGTGGGCGGCAAATGGAACCACATGGCATCACTGCCCGGTCCGTGGGGCGGTCAGTGGCACCAGTGGGACATGCCGCCGCTAAGTGAATATGCGGGAGAAGGTCCGGCATGTATGAACCTGTCCCTGGAAGGCGGGAGAATCACCAACCTTCCCGATTTCAGCGTCAATAGCAGCGATAAACGCTTTATCGACGTCTTCAACTCGGGCACAGGCAACATTCCCTGGAATGCCTCCGTTTCCGATAAATGGATCAAACTGAGCGAAATGTCCGGGCAATTTAAACAAGAGACCCGGGTTTGGGTCACCATTGACCGTGATCTTGTGCCACAGGGTGACGCGCAACACGGGGTAATTACCATATCAGGAACCGGGCGCTCCTATGATCTTACTGTGACGGTCCTTAATCCGGCTACACCCTCGGGGAATGCGCTCAAGGGGTTTGTGGAGAGTCAGGGATATATCGCGATGGAGGCGGAGCATTACAGCAGGAAAGCGGATAAGGGGGGAGCGGGGTGGGATCTTGTTGACGGCCTTGGCCGCAACGGGGCAAGTGTTACCGTGTTGCCGCCCACTGTTTCAAGCCGGACGAACGTGTCTGATATCATTCAGAATTCTCCGCTGCTGGAGTATGACACGTACCTTTTCTCCACAGGTGCGGTATCAATCACAATCAATTGCGTTCCGACTCAGAGTATAAACGCGGAGCACGGCAGGCGTCTCGCTGTTGCCTTTGATGGTGACACCCCTCAACTGGTCTCGCCGCAACGGGGAAGCGTCAGCGTCATCGATAATATGATGGCTTTACATTCAAAACATCAGATTTGTGCCGCGGGCCAGCACACATTGAAGATCTGGATGGCGGATCCTGGCGTGGTGCTGGATAAGATTGTGATAGATACCGGCGGTGTCAAAGCGTCCTACATGGGCCCGCCGGAATCAGATGGAAATCCGGATATTGGTTATAGATCGGCGGCGAGGAGGCCGAAATGATAGTTGAACAATTACGGATAAATGCTCATGAGAAACCTTAAGGAGTCATTACAACAAGTATCCGCAATTATGAAGGACCCTCAACCTGCCCATCCTTCAAAAGCGGCCCAGCGGATTCTTACTCTCTCCTCTCGCAGTTCCGTCAAGGATATGCGGACATCTGGCCAAGGGGGGGTGAATAATGTTTCGATTTCCGACACAAAGCGGTAACTGCTGAGAATGGCGACCAACCCCTTTTCTCACCCTGGGCAGTAGGCGATCAAGGCCGTGTCATCGCTCTGGCGACCTCCAAAGACTTGAGAAACAAATCCAACTAAAAGAACAGGGGTAAAATGCATGAAAAAGAAAACAAAGATTGCTCAAATCAGCATACTCGTCATCACCCTGCTACTGACCGCATTCCCCGTCAGAGCGGATGATCTGGCGGCTCCAGTTCCGGCACCGTCGGATTTCTGGGTCCGGGATCAGCCGGGTCGAATCACTCACGCCTGCACGGGGACGGAGCCATTGGTGATGTGCCTGAAGGGGCGCAAGGTTGTCATGCAAGTGCAATCCGATCGCACGAACGGTTTCTCCTATACCGCCCGGTTCTTTAACCTGCTGAAGGAAATCGAAAAGAAGCAGGCCCTGTTCGTAGCCGGGCGCGAAGCGACTCCTGAGGTGCGCGTCAATGATCAGCCCTGGAAGAGCGAGTTCCCGTCCTCGGTCACGTTCGACGGATTGCTGACCTTAACCTATCCCGCAGCCGGGGGTGTGGTCGTCACTCGCACCGTCTATCCTTCGATGACCAAGGCCTTGGTGATTGAAGAGTGGCAGGTGCGAAATACCACGGGCAAACGAGTTGCCGTGACGGTTGCGCCCGCACGCACAGTAAAGCCCGTGGGGGAGGATATTGCCATCGTCTGGAGCTGCCCGGGGGTGAAAACCGCCGAGGTGAAAGCCGGAGGCGTGTTGTCGTTCTCCACCTGCGTACAAGCTGGGTTGGCGGCTGAGCATGACCTGGCCGTGAACGTGGCGGAGGATCGTGGCGCGCGCCTGGCCCTGGCCGAGGCGGCCTGGCGCGGGCCAGGCCGGCTGGAAACGCCCGAGCCATTGCTCGACCATGCCTTCGCCCTGCAGAAGCTGCACGTGCTGGAATGTCCGATTGAGACGATCAAGGGCGTGATCACCCACAATGGCAGCCTGACCTATTCGCCCGGCATCTGGGCAAATGATCCGCCGGAATACTCCAGTCCACTGTTTCCGTTTTTTGGTGATGCGGAAT
>CAINDV010000180.1 GCA_903847485.1 uncultured Verrucomicrobiota bacterium | reverse complement strand
CTGCTGGCCCGCGGCCAGGGCATGTATGGGACCTTCGGCCATGGCTTCGCCGCACTTACCAGGGACGGACAATTCAACGGCTCCGTACCACCCTACGGTCCCGTGAACATGGCCGGATGGCCGGCCAACCTCGCCATCGTGCTCGCCAGGAAATGCGGCGTGAAGCACCCGGAAATCGACCAGGCCATCGCCCGCGCCGCCGGTTTCTTCGCCTACTTCACCGACAAAGGCGCCATTCCCTACGGCGAACACGAAGCCTGGCCTTATCATGAGAACAACGGCAAGAACTCCATCACTGCGGTTATGTTCGCCGCGATCGGCAACAAGCCGAAGGAGACGGGGTTCTTCGCCCGCATGGCCACGGCGGGATACCCCAGCCGGGAATACGGTCACACCGGGCAGGGCTTCAGCTATCTGTGGAGCGCCCTCGGTGCGGCCGTCGGCGGCCCCGAGGCGGCAGCGGCGTTCTTCCAGAAGGCCTCGTGGCACCTGGATCTGGTGCGTCGCTCGGACGGATCGTTCACCTATGATGGCGGCGAACAATACGGAGCCGGGGAGACGGATGACAATACCAATGGCGGTTTTGTGGCCGGCGCCAGCCACGACTGGATTCTTGAGGAAACGCCGGTGGCGAATGTGGTGGCAATGACCGATGCCGTGCGGGAGTTCGGCGTCTACCAGAGGAGTGATGATGAAAATATACAGAACGGATAGTGTTGGAAGGGTTCTGACTGCAACGGCAGGGCTGGTCGCAGCCATGGTTTTTTCAGTCAGAAGCGCTGAACCCGTGGCGTCCCACTGGACCAAGCCCTACAACATCGTCTGGACCGAGCCCGGCACCAACGGGCTCTCTTCCATGCCGGCCGGCGGCGGCAATATCGGGCTCAATGTCTGGGCGCAGAAGGACGCGGTCGTCTTCTACATCGGCTCGCCGGACAGTTTTGACGACAACGAGGTACTGACCAAACTGGCCCGTATCCGAGTGACCGTGGCGCCCAATCCGTTTGCCGCGTCGCTCCGGCAAGAACTGGATTTGGAATCGAACACGGTGCTTGTGAGCGGGCGCGCCGCGGATGGCACGGCGGTCAGCCTGAGTATCCGGGCCGATGCCCATCAGCCGGTTGTGCACGTCGAGGGAACCGCGACGAAGCCGGTTCATGTGAACGCCATCCTCGAACTGGACGACAACTGGAAGATGACCGCCTGCGCTTCCGACAACGGCGTCCTCTGGTGCCGCCGCGTGCCCGCGCCGTCGGCTTACCGCAACCAAATCATCGCGGGCCAGAAACTGCAAACGATCGCCGACAAGATTCCCGATACGCTGGGCAATCTGACCTGCGGCGGGTTGCTGCTCGGCGCGGGGTTCGCGCCCGGCGAGATCGGAACGGGCACCAACGAAGGGCGGCGGTGCGCCACCGCGTCGCTCAAGGCCGTGGCGCCCGTCGCGGCATTCGCGGTGCGCATCGCGCTTCGTGTCGCGCAGGACGCGACGCCTGACACCTGGACGAACGAAGTGCGCAAGCTTGCGCAGAAGACGGCGGCATCGCGGGCCGCCAACCGGGAGACGTCCGCCACCTGGTGGCGCGGGTTCTGGGACCGCAGTCGCATCGTGATCAATCCGGGCTCCACAAAGACGAACGACCCCGCGTGGGAAGCCGGCCGCAACTACCAGCTCTTTCGCGCCATGCTGGGGGCGAACTCCCGCGGAAAATACCCGACCTTCTTCAACGGCGGGTTCTTTCTATGTCACGCGAACCCTGACGCACGGGCCTGGGCCGAATGCCGTTTCATGGGCCAGAACCAGCGCCATCTCTACTGGCCGTTGCTCAAGTCGGGCGATGCCGACGTGCTAAGGGTGGGCACGGACTTCTTTGTCCGCAGCGCCGAACTCCAGAAGGCCCGCATCAAGCTCTTCCTGGGCGTGGACGGGATTGTCTACACCGAGGGTCTCAACACCATGGGACTCGCACCCGTGCCCGGCGATCGCATGTTGGGTTGGTACCCGTTCTACCATACTGCCGGCCTCGAGTTTGTCCTGATGATGATCGAAGCCCATCGCTACTTTGGCGCCGACCTGAAGCCCTGCCTGCCCGCCATCGAGGGAGCCGCGCGATTTTACGACAACTTTTACCGGTTGGAGAACAAGAAGCGGACTGGAACCGAGTTGAATGAGAATGGGCAACTGGTCATCACGCCTGTCAACACCTGCGAAAGCGCGCCGGACAGAGTCAACGGCACCGATTCGTTGTCGGGGCTCATCGCCATCAGCAAGGCGGTCCTCGCGCTGCCGGAGGGGACGATTCCGCCGAAAACGCGCGCCTATTTTGAGGACTTCCGCAAGATTTTACCGCCGATCGCCACTTACAAAGTAAACGATCGTACACTCATTTCCCAGCAGCAGACTCCAAGCGGCGGCCTGATTGGGAATGGCGAGATGCCGCAACTCTACCCGGTGTTTCCGTTCGGGCTCTACGGCGTGGGCAAGCCTGATCTCGAAATAGCGCGGAACACGTGGGCCGCGGAGCGGACCGGCAGCGGAGGGAATGCCTTCTGCTGGTGGCAGGGCAACATCTGGGTTGCCAGACTCGGACTGACCGAGGAGGCCCGGCGCTATGCGCTCACCAAGTTGCGTTTCCCGCTCGACTACGCCTGCCCCAAGGGCGGGTGGTACAGGGGCGACAAACCGGCGCGCACGCGCTTCCCCACGTTTTATGACGGAGGCGGCGGCGGCGGATCGGGTCCGTGTGAAATACCCGACATGGACCACG
>CAINDV010000179.1 GCA_903847485.1 uncultured Verrucomicrobiota bacterium | reverse complement strand
GCTACTACCTGAGCAGTCTGGCGGTGGACGTGGAGCAGTTTGCGCGCGCCGTGCGCGGGCACTGGAGCGTGGAGAATTCCTTGCACTGGTGCCTGGACGTGCAGTTGGGGGAAGACCAGAGCCGGGCGCGCACGGGCCACGCGCTGAAAACCTGGCCACCCTGCGCCGCCTGGCGCTGTACTTACTGAAACGCGACCAGACCAAGAAGGGCGGCCTCAAAGGCAAACAACTTAATGCCGGGTGGAACCACGACTACCTGTGCCACTTACTGGCTTTTTGATGCGTCTGCCCTGCCCGCCTCCGCCTTTGCCATTGACGACAGATGGGTTTTCGGGTGAATTGCCCCACATGAATTACATTTCACACCGCTTGCGAACAACGACTTCGTTCCTCCTGCTCGGCGTTTCTCTCGGCGTCACCCGCGCCGAAGTGCGCCTGCCCGGGCTATTCTCCGATAACATGGTGCTTCAGCAGGGCATGAAGGTGCCCGTCTGGGGCTGGGCCAATGACGGCGAGGCCATCACCGTGAGCTTCCTCAACCGAACCGCATCCACCGTCGCCCGCGACGGGAAGTGGCGCGTAAATCTGAGCCGCTTGGAAGCCCGCAGCGTTGGGATGTTCACCGTGTCCACCAAAACTCAGACCATCCAGTACACCAACGTCCTCGTCGGCGACGTGTGGATCTGCAGCGGCCAATCCAACATGGAGTTTCCGCTCTCACGATCTTACGCCTCCGCAGACGACATCGCTGCCGCCACCAACGGCCTGATCCGCCTGTTCCTCGTGCCCAAGTTGAAGGCCGAGGCACCGGTCGCCGACGTCAAGGCACGTTGGGAACTCTGCACGCCGGAGAGTGCCGCCCGCTTCTCAGCAGTGGGCTATTACTTCGGCCGTGCCCTTCACCCCGTGACGCAGCGCAGTTTCCCGAGCCCAGTCGGCTTGATCGGCACCTATTGGGGCGGTTCGCCCGCCGAGGTCTGGATGAGCCACCAGGCGCTGGCGGCTGATTCCCGTTACCAGGCGGAAATCCTCGCCCCTGCCGACAAGGCTCAGCAGTCATTGCGGCGCGCTGTCGCGGACTTTGAAAAGGAGAAGGCTGCCGCCGAGGCCGCCGGCACGCCGTTCACCAAAAGACCCCCGCGTGCTTCGTGGATACCGTCCGAGCTATACAACGGCATGATCGCGCCACTACAGCCATACGCCATTCAAGGTGCCATCTGGTATCAAGGCGAGGCCAACGCCGGCCGCGCCGAGCAGTACCGTTCGTTGTTCCCCGACATGATCCGCAACTGGCGCAGCGCCTGGGGCCGCGACTTCACCTTCCTTTGCGTGCAACTGGCGCCGTACAAGGTAATCCAGGCCCAGCCCGGCGAAAGCGATTGGGCGGAGTTACGCGAGGCCCAACTGCTCGCCACCAAGGTGCTCCCCAAGGTCGGCATGGCGGTGATCACCGATGTCGGCGACGAGAAGGACATCCATCCCACCAAGAAACAACCCGTCGGCGAGCGGTTGGCCCTGGCGGCACGGGCGATAGCGGGAGCCGAGAAGATCCCGTTCAGCGGCCCGCTTTACCGGAGCATGAAACGCCAAGACGGTCACATCGTCCTGACGTTCGAACATGCCGGCGACGGGCTGGTGGCGAAGGACGGCGATCTCAAGGGCTTTACCATTTGCGGTGAGGACCGCAAATGGGTCTGGGCTACGGCCAAGATTCAGACGAAAGACACCATCATCGTGAACAGCCCGGAAGTGCCCCAGCCGGTGGCGGTGCGCTTCGGCTGGGCGGATTATCCCGTGGTAAACCTTTGGAATCAGGACGGCCTGCCCGCCACGCCGTTCCGCACGGACGACTTCCCGCTCATTACCGCGAAGAAGAAATAGCCGAGAGCGATGGTGGAGTTGGTTTCCAGAAACGTCTTCGCCTCACCGATGGCGATTCGTGCCGCAAGCTCCATCGGGTATCCATACACACCGGTGCTGATGCTGGGGAAGGTGACAGTCCGGATGTCATGCTTCACCGCCAGCGCGAAACAGCTTCGATAGCAACCCGCCAGCAGTTCCGCTTCACCGCACGTCCCGCCCCGCCAGACAGGACCGACAGTGTGGATCACCCATTTCGCTGGCAACCGGTAGCCGCGGGTGAGCTTCGCCTGCCCCGTCGCGCAGCCGCCCAGCGTGCGGCACTCGGCCAGCAACTCCGGTCCCGCCGCGCGATGGATGGTGCCGTCCACGCCGCCGCCGCCGAGCAGCGACGCATTCGCGGCGTTCACGATGGCCTCGACGGTTTGCCTCGCAAGGTCGCCTTCCGTGAGAACGAGGCGTTCAGGTGTGACTTGGGGATTCTTCCCGACCGCCGAATCAGGCGGGCGGCGGGCATTAGTGGAACAGGCATCCTGCCTGTCATGTTGGGCGTTCGGCAGCGCGGTAGCTATCTTTCCAAGGGCTTGACTGAAACTGACCGGTTGGAAGCCGGTTCCACCACCTGAGATCTTTTCTGCTCCGGAGTTCGGGTTCATGGCGGAAATCAGCCGTAGCGGTAAGGCGTGGTCAGGGCGAAGGCGTTGGCAGGTGGCGCACCTCGCGCTCCGCGCCGTCGGTGAGCAGGACCTCGACGATGTCGAAGCGGACTTTCACCTGCGGGTGGTGCAGCAGCTTCAGCTAGTCGAGCGCGGCCTGCGAAAGCAACCGCCGCTTGCGCGCGTCCACGGCGGCGGCGGGCCGCGTCCATTCTTCCGAGGAACGCGTCTTCACCTCCACAAACACCAGGCCCTCGCCGTCGCAGAAGATGAGATCAATCTCACCACGCGGACCGCGGAAATTCGCCGTGAGAAACCTCAGTCCCAGCCGCTGCAGATGCCGTTTGTTGGCGCGCTCGCCCAACCGGCCCCGGCGCAAATGCTCCGGCTCCGGTTCACCGGCGAAACGGGCTTTGATGCGCTGCTAGAGCTTCATGCACACAGGAAGCCTATAGACAGACAAATTGGAGACAGAAAAATGGAACTCTTTCATTTTTCTGTCTCCAATTTTTCTGTCATCAAGACCGCCGGTCATACGCATTCTCAGTTTCCCCTTTCAGGCTGAGCTAGCCCGACTTTCGATACTCGACCGATCAGAGAGGGCGCACTGGCGGATTGGCTCGCATTTTTAGGGGTCACACCGATAAGGTCTTCACTACACAGCCCTTCCAGGGAGTGCCATATTCTGGGCACTGGTGAGTTTCGATGGGGGTTGCTCCGGCAAACTCTTGCCCAAGCGTTGGAGCAGCAAGACCGTCGCGGGGCCGGGTTGGGTGGAGCGGCTCAGCGTCAACTTCCGCCCGTCGCTGGTCGGCAATTCCACGTCCAACATCTGGATCCCCGCCAGTTGGTCCAGGGCCTGGCGTGGCGTCAGTCCCGGCACCAACGGGCACAGGCGTTCCTGTAGAGTTACCCACAAACAGTAGGCCTGGAAACAGACCAAGATATGGGCCTCAACCCGGGCCTCGTTCTGATGGTAGATGGGCCGGATGCCCAAGTCATTCTTGAAGCAGCGAAATGTGCCTTCGATCCGCACCGGTAACCTATAGAGTTGCCATAGCCACTCTGGCTCCTTGTCTCTAAGATTGCTGCGTAAGAGATAGCTTATCCCGAACTCCGAAATAGGCGGACGGCGAACAGTAGTGGGACCGGCTTCCAGCCGGTCAGGTTGCGCGTTCGACCACAGGTCCGGTTTTATCCGTTAGGCACACTGCAAACTGACCGGCTGGAAGCCG
>CAINDV010000178.1 GCA_903847485.1 uncultured Verrucomicrobiota bacterium | reverse complement strand
AGGCTTCCAGCCGGTTCGGCCCGAACAGGCTGGAAGCCTGTGCCACTATCCGGTTCATGGGTAGTCTCAGATTTCCCAGGGGTTCGTGCCGCGTTGCCTCGACTCCGACAGGGTTTCAAAAAGAGCTTTCTTTGTCGGCCGTTTGCGGTCACTCTTGGCCCATGAAACAACTCAATGTCGGACTCGTCGGTTGCGGCTTCATGGGTCGCACCCATTCCAATGCCTATCGCAAGGTCGGGAACTTCTTCGACCTTGAATACCAACCCGTGCTCAAGGCTATCTGTGACTGTAACGAAGCCAAGGCCCAAGCCCACGCGGCCAAGTGGGGCTTTGAATCCGTCGAGACGGATTGGAAGAAGCTCCTGGCTCGCGAGGATATTGATCTGGTGGACATCTGTCTGCCGAACAACGCCCATGCCGAAGTGGCCATCGCCGCGGCCAAGGCCGGCAAGATGATTATCTGCGAAAAACCGCTGGCCCGGAATGGCAAGGAAGCCGAGGGCATGGTCAGGGCCATCGAGAAAGCCAGGGTGCCGAATTTCGTCTCGTTCAACTACCGTCGCATGCCGGCCGTCACCCTGGCCAAGCAGTTGATTGACGAGGGCAAGCTCGGCCGGGTGTTTCATTACCGCGCCAAGTTCCTCCAGGATTGGACGATCTCCAAGGACTTGCCGCAGGGCGGCGACGGGCTGTGGCGCTTGGACGTGAAGGCCGCAGGCTCTGGTGTGACCGGCGATCTGCTGGCGCACTGCATTGACACGGCGATCTGGCTCAATGGCAGCATTGCGAAGGTCAACGCCATGACAGAGACGTTCATCAAGGAGCGCAAGCACCAGGTCACCGGCAAAGTGGAGAAGGTGGGCATTGACGACGCCTGCGCCTTCCTGGCCCGCTTCCAGAATGGCTCGCTGGCCACCTTTGAATCCACTCGTTACGCCCGCGGCCACAAGGCGCTCTACACTTTCGAGATCAACGGCGAGCACGCCTCGATCGCGTGGGATCTGCACGATCTGCACCGGCTTCAATACTTCGACCACCGCGACGAGGGCCGCCTGCGCGGCTGGCGCTCCATCCACGTCACGGATGGCGATCATCCTTACATGGGCCACTGGTGGGTGCCGGGCCTGCAAATCGGCTACGAGCATAGCTTCGTCCATCAACTCGCCGATTTTCTCGAAGGCTTGGCCAGTGGCAAGCCCGCCGGCCCAACCTTCAGGGACGCGCTCGAAACTCAATACGTCTGCGACGCTGTTCTGAAATCCGCCCGCACCGACCGCTGGGAAAAGGTGGCGCAAGTTAAGCGCTGAAGTCGGAATCCTGAGCGGCAACGCACAGCAGGACATGCATCGCGCCTGTCTCTGACATCGTCTGGGAGCGGTTCTCCTAAACCGTGACTACTCAGTCGGGCGGGGCGCTTCAACGCAAAGCCGCAAAAAGCGCAGAGCGGAAGAGGTCCCGGTCACCAACTAGTGACCGGGTAACAGATGCTTCAAGGCCTGTCTTTCCCTTGGTCTCTGCGCCTTGCAGTGCTATCTCTAAGAATCGTCGCTCGTCGCGAAGGCTTCCCTACCAGGTTGGAGCGCCGGTTTGCAACCGGCTTTGCGTGGTGGGTTGTTCCATTGCGGGCTGCAAACCGGCGCTCCACTTTGGTTGCGGCTTCGCCGCGCTATGTCTTTGCGTTGAAACTCCCTTGAATGGTTACGGCTTAGCCGTAACCATGCAGTAGGACAGGCGTCGCGCCTGTCTCTGATATCGTCTGAGACGGCTTTTCCGGGTGAATTCTGATGGCCGTGAGCTGTCACCTTTTAGTGAGGCAAGGGGATGAAGATGGAGACAGGCGCGACGCCTGTCCTACGCCGGCGGCCACGCCTTCGGCGTGGCTTACGACTGCATAGTTACGGCTTAGAAGGCCAGCTTGGTTTGCACGCCTTTGCTGGGGGCCGCGCGGCGTTGTTGGTTGAACTTACCGTTGTTGAACTCCTGAATGAAGCCGTTCTGGGCGTCCAAGTTGCCTTGGTAGTCGAGTTGCATCATCCTCTGGGAGGCGGCGGGTTGCTGAGACGGTGCGGCAGGGGCGTTGAGCGGGGCACCGAGCCAGGTTTCGCCGCGGAAGAAGGCGTAACGGGATTCGCCTTCACGGGCGATGACGGTGGCCTTGCCATGCACGTTGTCGGCGATGAACAGGCCGCGCAGATCTGTCTCGCCGCTGCGGAATTCCTTGTCGGCGCTGCCAATGGCCTTGACGTGGACCTCTGGCCGGTAGCCGCCTTTGGCGGTGTCGAGCACGTTGGCGCGGACGCGTCCGCTCGTGCCGTCTTCCT
>CAINDV010000177.1 GCA_903847485.1 uncultured Verrucomicrobiota bacterium | reverse complement strand
CAACTCCCAAGCGTCAAAAACCACGGCCGCCTCGTGAGCATCGGGTCGGGCCCGCGTCCCTTGAGATCAATCCGAAAAAACTTCACCCATGGCGAAACTACAGCCCGTAGGGGTCGCCGCACTCAGATGGACACCCCCTTTTACCTATTCTTCCTCCGTCCCCTACACCACTCTGGGCCTGAACAAGCTCGGTGCCAACACCCTCACCCTTTCCGGCGTCAACGCCTACTCCGGCCGCACGGTGGTTACCGCCGGCCGGCTCCTGCTCGGCGTCCCCAACGCCATCACCAACAACGGCCCGGTGACCGTCGCCGGCGGCATCTATGACTTGGGCGGCTTTGCCGATGTGACCAACGGCGTGGTCACGATGACTTCCGGCGTGATCACCAACGGCACGCTGTATTCCGCCCCCTTCAGTGGCTCCGGCGGCGCTCTCTACATAGGCCTGTTCGGTTCCGGCGGGTTCACCAACAACAGCGGCACGACGATCCTCGCCGGCGCGAATACCTACACCGGCCCCACCGTGGTCGCCGGCGGCACGCTGACCTTGAACCGGCAGACCGGTTCGTTGATCACCGGCACCGCGCTCACCTTCGGCAGCACAGGCACGTTCAACTTGGATAATGTGGGTGCCAGCGGTCCGCTCACCCACGACTTCGGCGCGCTCTCCTTCAGTGCCGGGGATGGCACGGTCAGAACGACCCGCACCGCTGGCTTTGATGAGCTGCTCACTTTCACTTCAGTGTCGCGCACAGCGGGGGCGGCCGGTAACTTCGTGCTCGGCGGTGGCACCGCGAGTGCTGGCAACGGTTTTGTCATCGGCGGGCTGACCTCCAACACCTTCATTGATAAAGGCCTCTTCTCCGCCGGCACCAACTACGCGTGGTACGACACAGGTGGGTTTGTCCGCGGGATGGCTTATCCCACCGACACCGGCACGGCCACCAGCGGTGCCACGACCTCTGTGGAGAGCGCCACTCACCAGCAGATCACCGGCGCGCTCTCTGCGCAGACCAACGCTACGTTCACCACCTTCAAGGACAGCGGCAATTTCAACGTGACCCTCGCCGCGGGGCAGACGGTCACCGTGGATGGCATCCTCAAGACCGGCAACAGCGCCACCGTCACCGGCGGCACGGGCATCCAGGCGTCCAGCGGGGCCGAGATGGTCATCCGTAACGATACATCCGGCCAAACCCTGACGATCACCACGCCGATCCTGGCCAATGGCGTGAATGCCCTTACCAAATCCGGCGCGGGCACCTTGTCGCTCGGTGCCACTAACATGTTTACCGGCAAGACGACCGTCGCGGCGGGTACTCTGACGCTCACCACGCCCCTCACGAACTCCGCTCCCGTCGGGGGCCCGTTGGGTGCGCCCACGGGAGCCGACGCCACCATCGACCTCTGCACCGGGGCCTCATTGTTCCTCATCCCACCCCAACAAACTCCCCGCGTCACCGACCGTCCTATCAACCTCATAGGCGGCCCTGGAACTGCGAATCTACAAGTGAACGGTAACGACACCGAATTCAGGTTCAACGGCCCAATTACAGCCTCCGGGACTGGCGCAAAAACGCTCGCTCTATTTACTGGAAACAGTGGAAATGGAGACCGTGAGGCGATGACATTCAATGGAGCAATCCCGAATGTCTCCGACGGCAGCCCACTCTCGCTTCAAGTTACTTTTAGGACGCAGACGGGTTCTTCGAGTTACGTGAGTCTTAATGCCGGCGGTACCTTCACCGGGCCAATCACATTGCTGCAGGGGGCCAACGTAACCTCTGGCTTCCTGACGATTGGTGGCCTGTTCTTCGTAAACAATCCGCAGGGCACTGTGAACACTCCCGGATCGGGACAACTGGGCAGTGGTAATTACGCGGGTAACATCTCTCTCGGCACCGCTACAATCCTCAACTACAACAGCTCCGCGAACCAAATCCTGGCGGGCGTGATCTCCGGGGCTGGTGCCTTGACCAAGAACGGCTTGGGCACGCTGACCCTCTCCGGCACGGAGAGCTACACCGGCGGGACCACGCTGAGTGGTGGCACGCTGGTGATTGGTGGGGCAGGCCAGTTGGGCAGCGGCAGCTACGCCAACACCATCTCGATGGCTGCGAATACGGTCTTCAGTTATGCCAGCTCGGCTAATCAAACCTTGTCGGGCGTGATTTCCGGCGCCGGGGCTCTGACCATGAGCGGCGCAAGCACGCTGACCCTCTCTGGTGCGAACACCTACAGCGGCAAGACGACGGTCGCTGCCGGCACTTTGCGGCTGACCTCCGTATCCGGCCTCGGCCCCAACACGGACGTGTATCTGACCACGGCCAGCGGGAAGCTGGATTTGCCATTCATCGGAGTCGTGCCCGTCAATGCGCTCTATATCCACGGGTTACCGCAACCTGCCGGGTATTACGGTTCAGCTACCAGGCCTATCACTGGCACCGGCTTCTTGCGGGTCGGGGCAGCCGTGTCCATCGCTTCGTCCACGGCGCTGGCTTCCTCCCTCAACCCCTCCACGCTGGGAGTCCAGGTGACCTTTACCGCGACGATCACGGGTCGCGGGCCCTCTGGCACGGTCACCTTAATGGATGGGCTGGCCACGCTCGGCACGGCGACGTTGAGCGGAGGCACGGCCACATTGGCCACCGCCGCGCTCACCTTCGGAACCCATTCAATCACCGCGAGCTACAGTGGCGATGCCAACAACAATGGCAGCCCGTCATCGGCCCTGTCACAATCGGTGAACAATCGCCCGCCGGTGGCCTACAACATCGCGATGGGTGCGCTCACCGGCCAGACGGCCACGCTGCGGATCATCGGTGGCAAGAACGAGCCCACGGACCCGGACAATGACCCGCTGACGGTGACGGCAGTCGGCCCCGCTGCTAATGGCACGGTCACCACCGACGGCACCAACGTGACCTACACGTCGGCGAACACCTTTACCGGCACCAACACGTTCACCTACACGGTCAGCGACAACCGGGGCGGCTTGGCGACAGCCACGGTCACGGTTACGGTCATAGCCAACGGCCCGGGTTTTAACCTGCTATCAGCCGATCTGAACGGGATGAAGTATGCGGGCGTCCCTGGCTTTAGCTACGCGCTGGAACGTACGACGTTTCTAACGCCACTGCCGGTGATCTGGACCCCGCTCGTCACCAATGTCGCATCCCCCAGCGGTGCGCTGGCCTTCACCAACACGGGTGCCGGCTTCTATCGCACGCGCTGGGTGCCGTAGGGGGCGGAATATCGCCGTGCGGGAACGCGGCGGACGGCGCTTCCGGTTATTGTTTGCCGGAATGGCTGGGAGGCCGGAGACGCTGTGCTCCGGCCTCTTTTGTTTCCCACAGAGAGGAGGTTGAGAGGAAGGCGGGGGACTGGAGAAGGGCGGACTTCGCCGCGTCAACTTGGCTTCTTGGTGAAGGCGGAGCGCTGGCTCCCAAGCCGGCTTTGGGCGCGCACAAATCGAGACGGATTCTCCGGGAACGATGGACCTCTTAAGCCGGCTTGGCAACCGGCGTTCCGCTGAGGCTTGGCGAGTGCGGCCCAAGCCGCGCACCAAAGGGTAGCAGCAGTTATCATTTTGGCTTGGAGCGCGGACAATCCTGTTCGCCGACGTGCGCGAACTTGGCGCAAGGCGGACAGGATTTTCAGCGCTCCAAGCCGTAATGAGAGTTGCTGAAAGGGTAGTAGTCAGCACCGTGTTTTTGGAGTAGTGTGATGGCCGCGATTCTATTTTATGTAGAATGCCACAACTGGTTGTCGCGAAATCTTTCCGCTGGTTGCGTTGATGCTCCCGCTGCCGGGGTTTCCCGCCTGGGGTGCCCCGCCCGATGCGACCAAGGATCATGTTGACACCACCTACACTTACAACCTGGGGCCGACCGGGGAACGCGGCTGGATCTACAACCCCGGCAACGACTGGGCCTTCGTTCCGGAGGGCCTGACCTATGAGAGCCGCCAGATCAAGGTCACCACCGTGGACGCAGGCTCGCCAGCCGCCGGCGTCCTGCAAGCCAACGACGTGATCCTGGGCCTCGGCTCGACCCTGTTCACTAACGACGCCCGCAGGGCCTTTGGCAGGGCGATCACCGAAGCCGAGAAGACGGCCAACGGCGGCCAACTCCGGCTCAAGGTCTGGCGCAACGGGGGCACCAACGACAATGTCACGATCACGCTGCCGGTGATGGGTTCCTACAGCGACACCGCCCCGTACGATTGTCCCAAGTCGGCGCTGATCCTGTCGAATGCCTGCAATTACATGGCCCCAGAGCGATCAACAGTGGCTATACCGAAGGCAATGCCGTCATCGGTCTGGCCCTGCTGGCCGCCGGGCGGACGCAGGACGTGGCGAAGGTGCGGACCTACGCCCGATCAGTTGCCGCTGGGGGTGGGCACGCTGACGGTTCCGCTGAATCAAATGTGCGCGTGGCCTTGGGGTTACAACAATACGTTTCTGAGCGAGTACTACCTAGCCACCGGTGATACCAACGTGCTGCACGCCATCAGCGAGTACACCATTACTTCGGCCAAGGGCCAGAGCTGGTGTGGCCTATGTGGCCACGGTATGGCGTGGCCGAAGCCGGATGGCTCCTCGACTCACGGCATCGTTCCTCCGTATGGGGCCTTGAACCAGGCGGGAATACTGGTCGCGATCGGGATCGTCCTAGGCGATAAGTGCGGGATTACAAATGCGGAGATTGCTCCGGCCATTGAACGGCCGCGCAAGTACTTCGGCTCCTTTGCCGGCAAAGGAGCCGTACCCTACGGCCAGGATCCGGCGGAAGAACTGCACGACGACAACGGCAAGAACGGCGAGGCGGCGCTACTGCTGGCGCTGCAGACACAGGCGGACATGAGTCCGCAGGTTCAGTATTTCGCCAAGTCCCGCACCGCGGCCTATGCCGTGCGGAATTTTGGTCACTGCGGCCCGTTCTGGGCCCAACTGTGGCAGCCCCTGGCGGCCAACCTCGGCGGGACCAACGCGATGGCGGCGCACTTCCAGGAAATTGCGTGGGAACTCGACCTGTCGCGCCGCCCGAACGGTTCCTTTGTGCATCACGCCAGTGTGGGCTACACTGCCGGCACCACCGATGCCCTGGGTACTGACAGTGACACGGCGAAAGTCATGCTGACCTACGCGACGGCGCTGAAGAAGATTTACCTCACTGGGATTAATTCGAGCACGAACAACTGGCTAAGCACCAATGAGGTGAGCGAAGCGATTGCGGACGGGCTTGGCACGCTCCCGTTCGAGATGAAGACCTGTACCACCAATCAGTTGACCACTGCCTTGTCGAGTTGGTCGGCGCACAAGCGCCGCCTCGCGGCGGAAGAACTGGTCACGCGGACCAGTGTCACGGCGTCGCTGGTGCCCGGGCTGATGGTGCTGGCCGAAGGCCCCAACGCCTATGGGCGCATGGGTGCGGTCAAGGCGCTGACGATGATCCAAGATACGAGGGCGTTGCCGGTGCTAGCCCGCCGGCTCAATGACAGCGACTACTATGTGCGGTGGCTGGCGGTGGGGGGGTATTCCGATGCGGCAAAGTTTCTCTATAAGGCCACTGCCGGGGCGATCCTTACTAACATGCTCTCAACGATTATCAGTAATGAATTGCCTGTCGAGCCGATCAATTGGTCCGAACCGTGCCAGGTGGCACAGACCTACTTGGGATACGCCGTGTTTGGTGGGCAACTGGCAAACTCGGTTTCGGGGGTGTCCACTAACCTGCTCTACCCGGCCATCGGCGCCCTTTCCCGGGGGGGGGCGTGGAGGTTTGGCGACCTGAAATTCGATTACCAGAAGCGGAAGGCGCTGCGCCAAGTTCACGACGTGCGAATTAGTGATCGCTTGCACGAGGCGGCTGCGGCATCCTGCTGGGGCATGGCGCACCACACTGACAACCTTTTTTGCCGGCACGCAGGTCGTGTCGCTGGTGAAAGTTCGAGGGACGAACAATGACACAAGCACTCGATCTCGACCTGCAAAAACTCAAAGCCCGCGCTTTTGACCGGGCCGAATGGGCTGAGGAAGCTATCCGGCGTTACCATGCCGCCCTTCCGAAGCTCAATGCTGTGGACGCTCAACCACTGCAAGCCATTTACCACTGGATGTTCGTCCCAACAACGCTCTGGCCGTTTAATGTCCAGGATGTGCTGGAGGATTGCCTGGCGGCGCTGGAAAAGGGAAAACGCCTGAACTCCCGGCACCGCCTGCTCATTGACCTGCTGCCGGAGCCACCCAACGAAACTATCTGCGCGGCGGTGGCCGACCACGAACTCCATGTGCAGAAAGGCACTTACGAAAACCTTGTCAAAACCCAGGCCAAGTATTCCCAGAACGAACTCGCCATCCGCACTGATCCCCAACTTCGCCGCCAGTGGGCGCGTCTCAAAGCTACCTTCAATGTCCAAGCCTACCGCGACCATAAGGGCGTGATCCGCCGGACGATGACCGCCGAGCGCAACCTGCGCCCGTCTTTCTCCGTCAACGTACGTCGCCGGCAAGATGTTTTTCACGCGGCGTTTGATGCCTTCTGCCTGCGCTGGAACCTCTACGGCGTGCAGCACGACGAACCGCTCCTGCTCAAACTCGCCGTCAACCTCACGCCCTACGGCACGATGATCCACATCCCTGCCTATTGGTCCTTTGACCCCAAGCGAGACATCCGCTGGGATGCCATCGCTAGTCTCCATCGCGCCCGCGTTCCCGGCCGCCAAGGCTCCGCTCTGGCCGAAGGACTTGTCGAACGGATGCGCGCTGCCGAGAAACTTCGCCGCCTTGACCTGGAAGTTCACCGCCTCGGCTTAAAGGGTGAAAAGAAGCACGAATTCCTCTGCGCTGGTCTTGGTTGGGTGCCGGGCACCAGCCCCAAACGCATCAGCCGACTTCGGGTGGAATTCAAGAGTCGACGGGCAGTGGAGCAAGCAAAGTAAGACTCTCCCGTTTGGGACAGGGATTGGGGACATTCAGTTCCTTTGAAGCGGAATCGCAAGGGGTGCATGATTTGGCGAAACAAAGCATCACCCTATGCCCGACGCATTCGAATCTTCAAGGCCGGCCGAAGCGAGACGCAACTATCAGTTGCCGCCGCTGGATTTGCTCCAGCAAGCGGAGCCGTCCCCACGGCCGACTGAGTCGAGGGAAGAACTTCAAGCCAATGCGCGGCTTATCCAAACGACCCTTGCCCAGTTCGCCATCGCAGTGACGCTGGGCGACATCACCGTCGGCTCGACCATCACGCGCTACGAATTGCAACCAGTGCCCGGTGTTAGGCTGGAAAGCATCTTGGATCTCTCCAGGAATCTCACCGCCGCGCTCAAAGCGGAGAGCATTCACCTTCTCGCGCCCATAACCGGAGGCGTCACCCATGCTTGACCTCGTTCAATTGCAGGCTGCGGTTGCTGCTGCCCGACGGCAGTTCGACCTGATCCGGAAGAAATACCCGGAACTGAAAGCCTCCCTTGTCCTGTCCCTGCCCGGCGGACAGACAGAAATTGACAGTCCTCCGACAGTAATTCTCAACAAGTTCCCGGCCATGGTCATTGACGATAGCACCAAGACCAGCGCGCTCAATCTCCTCGGAAGGTTGGAATCGGCAGCCAAGATACTCCCCGAAGCCGCACGGCTGAAGCAGCAGTTGGAGCAACTTGTCCCTCAACTCAAGTACGATGAGCAATGCCAGGTCGAGATTCGCTTCCAAGACCTCAAATACGAGCTGGTCTGGAAACTGCAAGCAGACGACCTGGTGGACCGCAGCCTGACGCCACAGACTAAAGCTTCCATCTGTATCGTCTTGGGCACGCTTGCTCAATTCGCGAGAATACCCCACGAAACGCCATGACCATCATCAGCCTCGACTTTTAAACCGCCAACCGTTCTCGGGTGAGCATCTGTGCCGCCGGGTTGGCCATCTTTGAAAATGGGAACCTGACAGAAACTTTCCATTGGTTGGTGCGCCCACCCAAAGGTCTCGGATAGTTTCGGGAAGACTTCACCGAAATCCACGGTTTGACTCACCTCGATGTCCAGGATGCCCCCGAATTCCCTGCCATTGCCCCGGAACTACTGGAATGGCTAGCCCGCGCCGACATCGTCATCGCGCACAATGCGGTATTCGACATCGGGGCGTTGCGCGCCACCCTGGAGCATTTCGGTCTGGCCTGTCCCGAGTTTGATTATCTTTGCACCTACCACCTGGCCGCACGCATCTGGCCGGAGTTGCCCAACCACCAACTCAACACTGTCGCGGCGCACATCGGCCATGAATTCCGCCACCATCATGCCAAGTCTGACGCCGAAGCCGCCGGCCGAGTGCTGCTGGCAATGATAAAACAGGTGGGCGTAAACACCCCGTCCGAGTTGTTCCGCAAGACGGGTATGCTGCCCAAGCGGTTTTCTCAGTAAGGCTAAACAGCAGCATTGGCTTTGCCGGATTGCCCAAGAATCTAATCAGCGAGAAATACGAGTCGCCACGGCGATTATACTTGTCGTAAGCTGTCCGGAGTTATAAAAATGCCACCACAAATGACCTCACAATCTGAAAACACACAGACACATCCTCCCTCTTTCTCCCTGAGGGAGATCGCCTCATGGACACCGGGCGTGTGCCAGGAAGCGACGACGAACATCCGCGCCAGCATTCCGGCCCTGCAGCGCGGACTGGTGTGGAGCCCCCAGCAGAATGAATTGCTGTGGGACTCGATCCTCCGGGGTTTCCCCATTGGTGCGATAGTGGTGACCAAGTGGTCCGACAAACTGAAAAGAACTACCGAAGCGGCAGACGGCAGCATCAAGTATCACCTTTTGGACGGACAGCAGCGTTGCAACGCCATCGCCATGGGCTTTTCCGACCCGTTTTCCGCAAAGAAAGCGGCCGACGGGAAGAAAGCAGAGTCCATCCTTTGGCTGGATCTGAATCCGGCGCCAGAACGGAACAGCACCCGCAACTATTGGGTTCGTGCAACCACCACCGCCCATCCTTGGGGCTATCGCAAGGATGACTCCGCCACGCCATTGGGTGCTTGGAACATTCGTCAGGCACTTGTCCCCTTGGGGCTGGATTCTGCGGACCCGGAATATCAGCGTCCTTCGCCAGTGGGTCTCTGGCCGTGTGAAGCGGCTGCCGCAATTCCGGTTCCGCTCGCATGGCTCCTGCAATTGCCTTTGGATGATGAACCGGCTTTCCGGAGCAAGCTGGAGCTAAAAGCAGCGGAGGCAACAAGTTTTCAGTGGGCATCGAAGGTCCGTGAGTTCTGCGTGAAACCCGAGGCAGCAGAGATCAAGTCCCACATCTTCAAGGGAATCAAGAGGGCAGATGCGGCGAGGCTGATAGCCCTAGAGGCATCCGAGGAGTTGCTCAAAGAAGTATCGGAGCAGGAAAAGACCAACGGCAGTGACCGGGAAGATGTCAGCAACATTGAGCAACTCTTTCAGCGACTGAACCGGCAGGGCACCAAACTTGATGGCGAGGAACTCGCCTATTCCATGATCAAGGCCTGCTGGCCGGACTTGGAGACGCCGATCAACGAAGTGTCCGAGAGGCGGATGCCTCAGGCAAGGATGGTATCCCTCGGGGTTCGCGCCGCACTCGCGAAAGACGCGAAACAAAACCTTCCAGGACAGCCGACGGTGAGCGCCTTGCGCGTAATCGCCCGGAGTGAGAAGGATAAAAAGGTCGTCATTCAGGACTTCATCACACAGGATCTTGGCAACGCTTGCGATCTTGTCGGCCAATGGCTGAAATACGATTTGCTGGCGAATCCAAGCGGGTTGTTGCCTGTGCATATTACCAGCATCGCGATGAGTTCTCGTGAGGTTTACCTGCTATTGCTACACTTCGCCAACCGGATGGAAGGAAAGGAAGTGCGGGAGGGTTGGAAAACGGCCATGCAAGCGCTAGCCACGCTGATTCATTGGTTCGCACCGGAAAAAGCCAAGGTGGCCAATCGCGTGTATGCCTGCTGTCGGGATGAGTTGAGCCTCGAAAACATTCGCACAGCGATGAAGGCGGCACACGATGCGGGAGAGCTGCACACGATCCATACGCCTGAAGCGGTTGAGGCATTCGTTGGACTCCCGGAGGTTGATCTCAAGCACTGGAACTGGTGGGTGCCCATCCACGGCGACGGCAAACTAGAGGGCATCCAACGCCGCCGCTACGCGTGGGAGGGTTTCCTCAATTTCCGCAACAATCGGGAACTCCTGCTATATGCGCAACGCGGTTTCCTTGCGAGGCGCTTTCGTGACTATGATCCCGCTCGGAAAGATCTCTGGGAAGCCCACAATCGGCCTTGGGATTTCGACCACATTTTGGCGTCATATTACTTCTACAACCGTAAGGACAGCCGCGACTTTCGGGGTGTCTGTGGTCAATGGGGCTACACCATTGGCAACCTCCGTGCCTGGCCATTTGAGGATAACCGCTCAGACCAAGACGAGACGGCAGCAAAGAAGATAAAAGGTGATCTGGCTCGTCTCGAAGATAGCTTTTTACTACCAAATGAGGAGCACGCGTTTTCCGGAGGCGACAAGGCCCGGGGCGACGAAACTACGGCTCGATCGTTCGCAGGTATTTGCAGGGAGCGACTCCTGAGGATTTACCGGATGTGGTATAAATCCGTCGGGGTTGCGGAACTGCTCACCACGGTTGAAGACGCCAGTTCACTCGCAACAGAGCCGAACACCACAAATGGAAAATAACACACATACACGATGCCGGTCGTCAGTTGAGGGCGCAAGGGAGTCGTCCTCGAAATTTACACTTCACTGCGGTTTCTGGCTGTTTCCCGCCTTAGCACGACCGTTGCGCATTGAATACGAATGGGGCGCTTTACCCCATCCCGAACCGTGGCAGTAATCGAGCGCCCATCTTCAATTACAACCGTGACCGTCAAAGTGGGAGTGCCACCAATGCCGATTGTCACTCGCGAGAGTGGCAGTGCCATCCCTACAGCCTCACCGCCGCCCGCACCGCCGCGCCGACCACGGACTCGGCGAAGCTAACGAAGCCCCTAAGCTCCCGGCTCAATCTCCCTTTCGACAACCGGAGCGGTTTCAGCAGATTCCGCTTCAATTGTGCTGCGGCTTGTTTCTCCTGGCGCAGGGAAGGCGCACGCCCCGAAATCGGCCCAGCGGATTGAATACGACTGCCGGCCAACCTCGGCGAGACCAACGCGATGGCGGCGCACTTCCAGGAAATTGCGTGGGAACTCGACCTGTCGCGCCGCCCGAACGGCTCTTTTGTGCATCATGCCAGTGTGGGCTACACTGCCGACACCACCGATGCCTGGGGTACTGACAGTGACACGGCGAAAGTCATGCTGACCTAGGCGACGGCACTGAAAAAGATTTATCTCACCCTATATCGGCTCCTGGACCAATGTGACCTCGACGAACCTTAGTTTTTCAGTCACAGCCCTGACGCCGAACACGCCCTACTACTTCACCTTTCGCGCTACTAACACGGCGGACGTTCTATGGGCGACCAACGTTCTTAACTTCACGACGCTCGCACTGCCGCCGACGCCGGTGCTGCCGGTCAGCGGGGTTACGATTGCGAACGGTGTGCCCTCCTTCAGTTTCACCGCAGCGGCGCGTTGTAAGTATCGTCTCAATTACAAGAACGCGCTGACCGACGCCGTCTGGACACCAGGCGCCTGGAGCACCAACGTGACCGGCAGTTCGTTGCCTATGACGCTTACCGATCCGAGCGCCACGGACAAACCGCAGCGATTCTATCGCATCGAGGCGGCCAACCCATAGATAATTTCTTGCCTTGCGTAGCCTGACAGCGGATTCTACCATTAGCAACTTATGACCAACAAAATGTGTAATCGGTTCGGATTCGCGCTGCTGGCGCTGCCGGTGCTGCTAGGCTTCTCTGCTGGGGTCGAGGCGCAACTGGCGCCGGATCTTACGACCACGGATCTCAGCACGATTGACCGCACCTACACCTACAATCTAGGCCCCACTGGGATGCGCGGGTGGATGTATCGCGACGGGCGGAACGTCGGCGATTTTGGGACGATGACGGCGCAACAACCCTGGCAAATTCTGATTACCACGGTGGGTGCCAATACGCCGGCGTCGGGCCTCCTGGCCAGCGATGACGTGATTTTAGGCGCGAGTGCAGGCAGCGGCCCTGTCTCACTTTTCACCAACGATTCCCGCAAAAGTCTGGGCTGGGCGATTGTGGCCGCTGAGGCCGGCGATGGCAAACTGAAGCTCAAACGCTGGCGCGCGGGGACCACTAATGAGGTGCAGCTTCAGTTGCGGATCATGGGTGCCTACAGTGCCACGGCACCCTTTAATTGCCCCAAATCGGCGCTGATCCTGTCCAATGCCAGCAATCTTATCGCGAACCAATCCTTCGGCGGCACTCCCGGGGGACCGGTCTTGGGCCTGGCACTGCTGGCCAGCGGCAATACTAATTACTTGTCCAAGGTGCGAACTTATGCCCGGTCGCTCGCGCCTGCGAATCTGACTCTGGATCCGAATTCGTGCGATACCTGGAGCTGGGGTTACCGGAACGTGTTTCTTTCCGACTATTACCTGCTCACCGGCGACGCCAATGTGCTGGCCGGGATCAAGGCCTACACCGTCGCCCTCGCCAAAGCCCAGAGCCTGTATGGCACCTATGGCCATGGCGGTGCGGAGAGACACGCCGATGGTAGTTTCCACGGCTCGATCTCCTGGTATGGACCGGTCAACTCGGCGGGGTTGGTTGCCAATCTGGGGATCGTGATGGGGAAGAAGTGCTTTCAGGCAAGTGGGACGCCGCTGGACCCGGAAATTGATCCGGCTATCGAGCGGGGTGCTAAGTTCTTCGGCTACTATGTCGGCAAAGGTTCGATTCCCTACGGGGAACATGAGCCGTGGTCGGGAGGGCACGCCTCCAACGGCAAGGACCAAATGGCAGCGATGATGTTTGCGCTGCAGGGTAATCGGCCCGCGGAGACAGAGTATTTCACCCGGATGAGTGTGGCGGGTTACAACGGTCGCGAATACGGCCATACCGGGCAGGGTTTCAGCTACCTATGGGGAGCGCTGGCGGCCAATATCGGCGGCACCAACGCCGTGGCGTCCCATCTGGCACCCGTGCGCTGGCACTTGGATCTGTCGCGCCGCTCGGACGGCTCCTTCGTTTATGACGGGGGCGAGCAATACGGTGGCAGCAACGTTTCCGACTACTGGGGTTCGAGCGACTACGCTGGTATAGATCCCACGGCCAGCTATGTCCTGACCTATGCCCTGCCGAAGCAGAAGCTCTACCTTACGGGTAAGAATGCGAACACGAACAACTGGTTGAGCAGCGCAGTCGTGTCTAACTGCCTGTGGGTGGGGACGTTCAACCAAGTCTGCGCCGGGTATAACACCAATCAACTGATTGCCGCTATGGGCGAATACGATCCGGGCGTTCGTAGCTGGGCGGCGGATACGCTGGGTGCCCGGGCCGGTGTCAACGTGTCCGTGCTGATTAGCATGGCCAACAGCACCAACTACCTACTGCGCCAGTCGGCCTGCCAGGCCTTGGGGGTTATGAGGAATACCAGCGCCTTGCCCGTGTTGGGCCAACGGCTGGCTGACACGAATATCTGGGTCCGTTCCAAAGCCGCCAAGGCCCTGCAGAACTTCGGCGGGCCGGCTCTCCCGCAACTGACCAACATGCTGACGGCATTCATCACCAACGCGACGGACCCACATGTGATTGTGTGGGAGGATCCTATCCAGATTGCCAATGGCTATCTAGCCGATGCCCTGTTCAATACGCTTGGCTCTTCCACCATCGGGGCGAACACGAACCTGCTCTATCCGGCACTTAGAGCTGGCTTAAGTCAGCCGGACGGGATGGCGCTGAACTATCTTTCGGGTTTTATCCAAAACCGTCTAACCCTGACGCATGTCCAAGCGGTGGCGTCGAACCTCGTCGCCGCCATCGCAGTGAGGTCGCCGGCGGACCGAATGTTTAGTGACGAAATCCGCTTCGTCGGAGCCAACACGCTCGGCAAGTACAAGATCGAAGAGGGCATTCCTTTGAGCCTGATGCTGAAGGAGCAAACCTGGCACAGCGATGATTTGCGGCCCTTTGACAACTTGATCAACAATTATCGCGGGGCGGCCAAAGACGCGCTGTCCACGCTCTACAAGTGGCAGGACCACATCCCCCAGTTTGCCGCCGACGATTCAATTAACGCCTGTTGTCCTGGACGGCTGGCGAATATCACGAACAAGATTGCCGCGGCCATTGCGGCGATCAGCAGCGACCCGTCTCCTCCCACGCTGGTCAGTTTCAAGAAGATCGCTGCGGCTAACGCCAAGCCGTCCGCGGTCACTCTGCCGGCGGCCTATTCTCTCCTCAGTGTCACTGAGTCGGACGTGGACGGCGGGGTGCCGGCCTTTACCTGGAGCAAGGTGGCAGGGCCGGGAACCGTCCGGTTTAATCCAAATGGCACCACTGCCAGTTCCAACAGCATCGCTTCGTTTGACACCCCAGGGGCCTATGTCTTGCAGATGGCGGCCGTTGATAGTTCGATCTTGGACAGTAACATCTGGATAACTTACAGCTTGGGCTATTACGATTTCATGACTTACACCAACATGATCGGCGCGGTTTCCAGCAATGTGACCGTCACGGTCGCGGCGGGGCCGGTCACACCCCCGACGGGCAGCCTCTCCAACTTACCCGCCACCGGGGTTACTACTAACTCGGCGGTGCTCCACGCCACGCTGGGCTGCGCCGGGGTGCCGTATAACGTTCGCGCCTACTGGAACAAGGTCAGCGGCGGCACCAACGCCACGCTCTGGACTAACTCGGCCTATCTCGGCGCGTGGGCCGATGTAGTGGCGACGAACCTCAGTTTGGCCGCCACTGGCCTGACCTCCAACACGCTGTACTACTTCACCTTCCGTGCCACCAACCCGGGGAGCGATGTCTGGGCGGCCAACGTGCAGAGTTTCACTACGATCGGGCCGCCGCCGCCGCCTGACACCGGGTTGCCGCTGCCCTTCGCCCTGAACAACACCAACTTAGTCTGGCTTACCGACACCAACACCTTCTGGTCCGGCCAGACCAATGTCTCCCACGACGGCGTCGCCGCCGCCCAAAGCCATGCCCTGGGCGACGGCCAGCAAAGCATGCTCAGCACCACTGTGGCTGGTCCCGGCACGCTCTCGTTCTGGTGGAAGGTCTCGTCGGAGACCAACGCCGATTGGTTGCGGTTCACGGCTTCCGGCAGCGGCCCGGGCGCTGCCGCCGAACTCTCCGGCGAGGTGGAATGGACCCAGGCGACTTTCCTGCTGCCGGCCGGCCCGCAAACGCTGCAATGGACTTACACCAAGAACGCCAGCGGCAGCGCTGGCTTGGATGCTGCCTGGCTGGACCAGGTCACTTATACTACCGGTTTCACACTTCCCTTCATTCTAGCGCAGCCGGCCAGTCAGAACTGTCTGGTTGGAGCGCCGGTGAGCTTTGCGGTCAGCGCCAGCGGCACCCCCGTCCTGACTTATCAGTGGCGGCACGATGGGAACCCGATCCCGGGTGCCACTAACGCCGCTTTGACCTTGGCCAATGCGGGCGCTGCGGACCAGGGCGGTTATTCCGTCCGGGTGGCTAATGCCTTTGGCTTCATAGATAGTTCCAACGCCGCGCTGGCTATCCTGCTGTTAGTGGCCAGTGGCGATAACTCATTCGGCCAGCTCAACCTCCCAGCGGCGGCAACCAACCTGGTCGCCATTGCTGCCGGGGCGTGGCATAACCTCGCTCTGCGTGGCGACGGCCAGGTGCTCGCCTGGGGCCACAACTACGACGGCCAGTGTAACGTCCCGGCCAGCCTTCGCGATGCCGTAGCTATCGCTGCTGGCGGTTACCATAGCCTGGCGCTTCGGTTAGACGGACAGTTACTCGCCTGGGGAGCCAACGACGGCGGTCAGACTAATGTGCCGCCCGGGCTGGCGAATGTTATGGCCGTGGCGGCCGGCACACGGCACAGCCTCGCCTTGCGCACGGATGGCACAGTCATCGGCTGGGGCGGCAACGCCTTCGGCCAAGCCACCCCTCCGGTCGGTCTTAGGGGCGCCGTGGCCATTGCAGCGAGCGGCCACCATAGCCTGGCCCTGCGCGCGGACGGCACGGTGGCCGCCTGGGGCGAGAACACCGATGCCTATGGCAGTTACGCCGGGCAATCAATCGTGCCGTTGGGCCTGACTAATGTCGTGGCGATTGCGGCGGGCGACTATCACAGTCTGGCGGTGAAAAGCGACGGCACGGTGGCGCTTTGGGGCGATAACTCGCAGGGCCAGAGTTCGGCTCCGGCTGGCTTGGCGGAAGTTACGGTGGCTGCCGCCGGCGGTGCCCACACGCTCGCCCTGAGAGGAGACAACACCGCCGTCGCCTGGGGCAAGGATTGGAACAGCCAATGCCGCATCCCACCCGGACTCTCCAGTGTCGTGGCCCTGGCGGCGGGCAACTCCCACAGTCTATTGCTGGCGGGGATCCCGCCGCCCGCGCCCCGGCCGCTCCATCCTGCCCGCCAAGGAAGTCAGTTCAGCCTGCTCGTCCCGACCGCTGCTGGCCGGCACTACGCCCTCGAATACAAAACCACGCTGGCCGCCACCAACTGGACCGCGCTGCCTCCGATCTACGGCACTGGCGCGCTACAATTTCTGGTGGACCTTAGCGCCACCGTCCCGCAGCGGTTCTATCACGTCCGCCAGTGGTAGCCACAGCCGAATGAAGAGCTGGCCAATGACGAGCCTTACCGCCGCCGGCTGCGCTGGTGCTGCCGGGCAGTGCAATAACTATTACAAGGCGGGCGCCGAGTTTCACCTTCGCAACGATGTCCGGTTTCAATTACTGCCGCGCCGACAATTCGGCTATGTCGCTAAGAGCCTGTTTGAAAATGCCGGCCGTGGCAGGGCGAGGCTCCTGCCGAGCCTTGCAGAACCAGCGCCCGGCGGCTACCGTCGAGGCTCGGCCGGAGCCTCGCCCTACCGCGGTCGGCATTTTCAAACACGCTCTAACTGAACGGCCGTGGCCCTCTGGGCACCCTCTCCTCCTCCGCTGGGAAGAGGGGAGGCAGCCGTTCTCATTTTAGCCGTGGGCTGCGCCAGGAACCGGCTAAAGCCGGGACTACAAACGGTCTGGGGCAGCGTTTTGCGGGGTTTGTAGTCCCGCCTTTAGGCGGTTCGGGGACACAATGAGAACTGCTAGAGGGGAGGGGTGAGGGGACGCAGGTTCATGGGCAGCTTCGACCTCCAACTTTAGACGCGCATCGGGGCCAGGAACCGGCGAAGCAGTGGCAGCGTAGTGGCACAGGCTTCCAGCCGGTTCGGCCCGAACAGGCTGGAAGCCT
>CAINDV010000176.1 GCA_903847485.1 uncultured Verrucomicrobiota bacterium | reverse complement strand
CTGCCGCCGTCGTTGAGGCTCGGCAGGAGCCTCGCCCTACCGCTGGGCGCCTTTTCAAACGTGCTCTAAGATCGCCGGGTCAGGGGACCCGGCCTACCGCAAAGACGCGGTTCTGTAGGCCCGGCACCCTCATCAGGCGGCCCACGCTATTTCCTCGGGTCAGGAGTTCTGAGGCTCGGCAGGCGGGGCATCGCTGGCAGATCATTCGGGAGGTGATCGAAGCGCCGACCTAGCCTCCCCCGCCATCCGCCGGAAGTTTGGAGCAGTGCCGAGCCGGGAGGCTTTTAGCAGGGGCGTTCCATTTCTGGAACCGGGCGCGGGCCAGGCCGGGCCGGAGGAAGTGGGGAGATTTTCTCCCTGTCCGCCCGAATCTCGGGGACGATTGGAACCCAAACCGCCCCGAACGAGGCGGATAAATGACCGTAGATGGGCGGTCAATTTTTCTTGAATCCACCATACAAAACCGTCATGCTTTCTGCCAGTCAACGCGAAAGAACTGAATCGTCACTGATAATAAGGCCAGCCTGTCCAGCGACTACCGGTGGGGCGGTAGATGCGTGCGCTGTAGCAGGCTGGCACAAGAACCTAACTGCTAGCCTGTGTTTATGAAATCTATGATTCTGCCGGTAAGAACCCTTGGTAGTGTTCCCAGCGACAGCCGATCTGCAGCGCGGCTTTCGTTCACCTGTCTGGCGGTGCTCGCCACGGGGCTGGCGATGGTGCTGATGCCTGAGCATGCGGTGGCGCAACGACCGGTGGGGATTGATGTTTCCACCTTTCAGGGCGCGATTGACTGGTCGAGCGTGAAGGCGTCAGGAATCACGTTCGCCTGGGCCAGGGCGACGGAGGGAACGGGCTACATTGATCCGTCTTTCACGATCAACGAAGCCAACGCGAAGACTGCCGGGGTGTTGATCGGCGCTTATCACCACGCCCGTTTCGACCTGAATACCGGCCCGTCAGGGGCCGCTGCGGAGGCGAACTATTTCTGGAATAAAGCGAAGGACTACATCGCGGGAGGGGGCTCTTATTTGATGCCGATGGTGGATCTGGAGGGCTCCGTTTCCGGCTACACGAAGACCTCGCTGTCACAATGGGTCAACACTTGGTGTCTGACGCTCTCCAACAATGCCGCCGCGGTCGGAGTCACCATCCGACCGGTGATTTATGCCTCCAGGTCGTTCGCCAACACCTGGTTTGACAGCACGGTGACGCAATGGATACCGTGGATAGCCGAATGGCACCTTGCCAGCCCGAATCCGCAGTCCGACGCTCCCAGTGCAACCAGTCCCTGGTCCACTTGGACCGTGTGGCAGTATGCCGACAACACTCCAGTTCCAGGCATAACGGTCAATGTTGTAGATGGGAATGTATTTAATGGGAGTTGGTCGAGCCTGGGGACAACACTGGTTATCGGCGGCAACATCGGCCCCCGCCCGGTCGGCGCACGGGTTGGCTTCAACTTCATGGACCCCGCAGACACCGGCTCGCCGGGCGGGCCAAATGGATTTCCGGCCGCGGAGACACTGGCCGCTGGCGACAGTGCCGGTGTGGTGCCACTAGATAACTGGTACAATCTGCCGCAGGGCGGAGGACCTTATACCTTCCACGCCGCTGCCGGCATCGGCATCTCCTGGGACGCGTATGGGGGCGGCACCCATAACCTGCGGTACGGCATCACTCCCGGGGACACCATTCTCATGCGCGGCTATCTCGATACTGGCAGTAGCACCACCAACAACGCCATCGTAACCAGCGTGCCATTCCAGCTCTACGACGTGATTTGCTATTCGAAGGGCGACAACGGCTCTGCTACCCGCGTCGGCAAATTCACGCTCAGCGCCACGAACAACGGGGTCATGTCTGCGAACCTTTCAAAATACATCCAGGACAACGGCGGCTCGACTTTCACCGGCACTTACATTGAAGCGAACTCCACCAACGGCTGGCCCAGCGCTGGGGTGGGCAATTACTGCCGCTTTTACAGCGTCCGCGGCACGAATTTCGCGATCCGTTGCACTCCCAATTATGGCTCGGATGGCAACCCCCGCTCGCCCTTCAACGCTCTCCAAATCGTGCAGGTTGACCCGACGCCGGTGCTCAGCAACCCGGGTTACACCAACGGCCAGTTCCATTGCTTCCTCAACGGCGCTACTAACGCCAGCTATATCATCCTTGCTTCGACCAACGTCGTTCCGACCAACCGGGCGAACTGGCTCCCGGTCAGCACCAACACGGCCCCGGCCCGGATCACGGTTTCGGCCCCCGCCAAGCAAACCTTTTATCGTGCGCTGTTCCAATAAACGCCAGATAGTTCAGCGGAATCCGTGGTTGGTCCTCTGAATAGTTACGGCTTAGTGGCCGGTGAGCCGGGTGCCAGCGCCGGAGGATATTTCCAAGGATCGGAAATCCGGAAGCTGGGCAGTCTGCGGATCACTCGCTCCCGGTCAGCAGGCGGAGGAGGAAGTCGCGGTCTGAGAAGCCGCCCCGCTCGCCGGTGGCCAGCGCCTCAAGGATGCCGGTGGCCTGGCGCACGACGACCAGTTGTTTCTCGCGGCTGACATACAGGCGCTGCTTGCCGGCGCCGGCGGCAAAGATCAGGTCGCGCGGGATGGCGAGTTCCTGGGTTAGATCTTCGACGCCAAAAGTGAGCTGGCGTTGGTGGTTTCGCGGGGTGGCGGACAACGGGGCGTTGAGCCACCAGGTGAGGCCATAGGCGGGATTGTCCGGCGTGCCTTGAAAGCTTTCACGCAGCAGTTTGGGAGGAAGAATCGGGCGGCCCAGCCAGCGGCCATCGGCGCGGATGAGTTCGCCAAACTTAGCCCATTCCCGCGCCGCCAAGGAAGCGCCGGAGGCGAACTGTGGCTGGCCATCGCTCCCCCGCCGCCAACTGCCGGTCTGCAGGCCGATAGGTTCCAACACTCGTGCTTGGAGGTAGGCGAGGGGATCGGGAAAGCGCGCGGCCAGTTTGCGCCGCAGAATTTCGCCGAAAATCTGGAAGGGCGCAGCACCGTAAAGAAAGTGTGTGCCCGGCGAAAAAACCGCCTTCGCCTGTAGCGCCTCGGCGTAGGTGGGCACTTTCCCATGCTTGCCGCCGGATTCGATCCCGCTGGTAAGTTGGAGCAGTTGGCGCAGCGTGACGTGGGTCTTGCGCGGGTCGTCCCGCCACTCGGGCAGAGTGTGGACAGCCAGTTCGTTGAGGTGCAACCATCCGTCCGCCGCCGCCGCGAGCGCCAGGGCACCCGCGAAACTCTTGGTACCGCTGGCCAGTTCGTGGGCGCGGTCGGGGTGCCCGTGGGGATAATCCTCGAAGAGGACTTGGCCCCCCACCAGCACCAGTAAGGAGACGCCTTTGAAATGGGCGCTGTAATCGGCGGCAAGCTGGCAGCCCGTGCGGGTGAGGCCGGCGGGGTTGGCGGCGATGACTTGGGGCGACGTGACGCGCATGGTGGGGTGAAACCGGGCGCAGGTCATCGAGACGGAATGGCTACGGACTGGCCGACGCGCATCCGGCGGGGATCGAGGTTGGGATTGGCTTCCAGCAGGGCGTTGAGGCCGACGCCGTATTTGCGGGCTATGGCGGCGGGCGTTTCGCCCCGGCGCGCGGTGTGGAGTTTGCGTGCTGGCAGGGGGGGGGCGAGGACGGGTTCCGGCGGCGGAGTGCGGGTGGGGGTGGGCGTGTTATTCAGCGTGGGGGGGGACGGGGTGCGCGTTGCCGGCGGATTTGAGAGCGTGGCCAGCGGTTGCGGCGCGGTGCCGCCGGAACGCTGTTGGGCGCCGTACCATTTCTTCCAAGTCTCGAGCTGGGTTTTGAGGTCGCGGTTTTCGACGGTCAGGCGCTCCAACTCACGCTGGGTGGCTTGGATGTTGGGCGTCATGGAAAGGGCGGCGCTTTGGGCGAGCACCTGCCGGCAGGCGGCGAGCCGCTCGCGGGCCCGCTCGGTCTGCGGGGCGGTGGGCCGGAGTTTGAGGAACTTCGAGAAATGAAACATGGCGGCGGCCTGGTCGTCCTTCTCGCAGAGCAGGCCCAGTTCGTAATGCGCCAGGGCGTTGTGCGGGTTGATTTCCAGGGCTTTCTCGAAAGCCTCGGTGGCGGCGGGGAAGTCCGTGGCATTGGCCAACTCCTTGCCTTTGCGGAAAAATGGCTCCTTCTCCTCGTCCGCTGGACTGGAGACGGGCGGCAGGCAGCCTGCCAGCAAAATGGCTAAGCCGAGCGCCAGCACGGGGAATCGAAACACGGCAATCACGGGGCGAGCGTAGTCCAAGCCGCCGGGACAGGCAATGCGAGGTTGTTCCCCTCAGCCGGATCGCCGGCGCTCCGGTGCAATTTTCTTATTGCTCAGACCGTGGATATTTCTGAAGCTCTGGCAGGTTGGCGTTCAGCCGTCGGCCTGACTGGCCGCCGCGGGGCGGCTCCGTCGGGCCGTTTCACCCCGCCGCCCGGCTTGCCGGGGCTGGGGTGCCGAAGAAGGCGTCAAACGCTTTCACCGATCTTGGTCGTGGAAATTTGTCGTTCTGAATATTATGAAATTCTATCAGCCCGTTACTTCGGTCGTCGCCGCTCTGGGCCTGGCCTTCGCCTTCGTCGCCACTCCCGTTCTGGCCAACGTCAATGTCACGCTCGATCCGACCAGCCAACTGGTCGAGGGCGGGAGCAATGCCACCTTCACGGCTTGGGTCACCGCGACGGGGGGCGAAACCATCACGGGCTACGCCTGGCTGCGGTCGGTGAATGCGGACGGCCCTTATAGCACGCTGCCGGGGCGGACCACCGCCGTCTGCACGATCACCAACGTGCAGACCGCCGACGCCGGTTATTACTTTGTGAAGGTGACTTACCGTGCCGGGACCAACGCCGAGGTTACTCTCCCCAGCACGGCGGCCACCCTGCTGGTCAGAGACCCACCCCGCATCACCAGCCAGCCGCAGAGCCTGTCGGAGGCCGTGGGCAAGAGCGTCGCGTTCAACGTCACCGCCGTGGGGTTGGTACCGCTGAGTTATCAGTGGCGGCTGAACGGTACGGAGTTGACGAATGACACTCGTCTCACTGGAGCTACCAGTTTCAATCTCAAGATCACCGGGTTGGTGCCGCTGGACGGCGGGGATTACGACGTCGTTATCACCAATGTCTTCGGCTCGCTGACCAGTCAAGTGGCGACGCTCACAGTGTTGATCCCGCCGTTCATCACGGTGCAGCCGGCGGATTGGACGACGATCACCGGCAGCAACTCCACCGTGCAAGTAACCGCTGGCGGAACAGCCCCGCTCAGTTATCAATGGTGCAAAGGCGGCAACCCGCTCGCCGACAGCGCCCACCTCGGCGGTGTCACCACCGATACGCTGGCAATCACCGGTGCCTTGACCAGCGACGCGGGCAATTACACCGTGGTCATTACTAACATCATCGGCTCGATCACCAGTGCGGTCGCCCGTCTGACCGTCCTAGTGCCGCCCACGATTACCAGTCCGACGAATCTCAGCGGGCGCCAGGGGGCGCCGCTCACTTATACGATCACCGCCACCGGCACCCCGCCGATCACGTTTGGTGCCGAAGGCCTGCCGCTGGGGCTAAGCCTCGTGCCGGCCTCGGGCATCATCTCGGGCACGCCGTCGGTGACCGGCGTGTTTAATGTCGTCTTGTTTGCCACCAACGTGGCCATGACGACCACGGGACGGCTCACCATCAGGCTGACCACAGGGGTGCCGGGCATCACCAGCGCGCTCGTCGTCGGGGGCCAGCAGGGACAGACATTGGCCTACCAGATCGCCGCCAGCAATAACCCCGCGGCCTTCAGCGCCAGCGGCCTGCCCAGCGATTTGCATTTCAATTCCGCCACTGGCCTGATCTCCGGCCGGATGCTGGTGCCCGGCACGTTCCCGATGACCATCGGCGTCGCCAATGTGTATGGCTCGGACAGCCGGATCGTTATGCTCACGGTAACTTCCTCCGTGCCGGTCATCACCAGCCCGCTGACGGCCACGGGGACGGAGAGTGATCCCTCCTTCAGTTACACCGTCACGGCGACCGAATCGCCCACGGAATTTGGCGCGGTGAACTTACCGCTGGGGTTGACCGTAAATGCCACGAACGGAGTAATCTCCGGTACGCCGACCTATGGCGGCCCCTTCGCGGTCGGAATCTGGGCGCGCAATGCCTGGGGCACCGGCACGAACACTTTGGTTATTACGTTGGGCTATGCCACCCTGATGGGGCTGGTGATCAGTGACGTTAGTTACACCTACTCTTCACCCTATCTGCTGGACTTCGCGTTTGCGCTTCGGGACAGCGAGGATCCTGCCGTCGCCCAAGCCGTCGTGCGTTCGGCCTCGACGGTGCAAGTCACATGCTCCGAGGACGGCGTGCCGATCGGGAAGGAAACCGCCTTCATAATGGACCGCGCCGACCAAGCGAATGCGAAAGTGCTCAAGACCTTCTTGTTGCTCGATTATTCCTTCAGCATGTTTATAGCGCAGGACGCCATCATGAACATGCAAACCGCCGCGAAGAATCTCATCACCCAGGAACCAGTGGGCGCGCAATTCGGCATCTATGAGTTCCACTCGGACATCGTGGCCCCGACGTTGGTAAGCAGCTTCAAAACGGACAAGGCCGCGCTCACGCAGGCCATTGACGGTATCCTGACTAACTACGTGAAGGAAAATTTCGCCGGCACCCGCTGCTGGGACGCGGTGTACGCGGCGCTCAGCCAGTTCGGCCCCACCAACAGCGCTGAGCAGCGTTACCTCGTAGTCATGACCGACGGCAACGACGACTCCAGCCTGCTCAACACCAACGCCAATCCGGTGGACATGCTCGTGTCCCTGGCCCAGACCAACGCCGTCAAAATCTATTGCGTCGCCCTCGGGGACGACATCAATACGAACTCCCTGCAACAGTTGACGACGCAGACCGGCGGCCGTTACTTCGTGGCCGCGGACGCCGCAGATCTGATCAACCAGTTCGACTTGCTCTTAAAGGATCTGCGCGCCCAATACCTGCTCCGCTGGGCGACCTTGAAGCGCGCCAACAAAGCCTTCCAACCCACCTTCCAAGTGTCGGTGGATGGGTTCACGGCCAGTTATAACACGAACGTCACCTGGCAGACCAATATTGACATCATCACCGACACCAACACGACGCCGCCGACCGTGACCACTAATATCACCGTGGAAAAAATCACCGCGGTGCCGGACTACAACCCGACCGAGCATGCCGGAAACATCAATGTAGGTTCCTTGCTCCTAGTCGCCGATGCCGTGACCAATGCCTCGGCAGTGACACTACGGGCCACCTATGTGCCGCGGTATGTGCGGAAGATCAAAGTTCATTACCGCTCGAACTACGCCTGCACGACGACCCTTAACTCCACCGGCCCAGGCGAAATTCTCAGTGGTTGGAGCATGACGGAAACCAACGACGGAGCGGGTGGACAGTGGCTCACGCTCGTCAGCGCCAACCCCACCAACCTGCTCACCAGCGTGCCCTACGGTGTGATGGGCGAGTTAGTCACGTTCCGCTTCCGCTACGCTGACCTGCCTTCCGGGCAACAGGCCTTCAGCGTCTTCGCCGTGGACAACAGCATCTACACCAACATGCCGCCGGGTGGCCAAAGCTTTGTGCTGGCAAACACCAATAAGTTCATCACGGTTTACACAAACACAGCGCACGGCACGCCCGTGCCCTGGCTCATTGCGCACGGCTTCACCAACAATTTCAACGCCGCTGAACTGAGCGACCCCACCGGCAAAGGCATGCCGGTGTGGCAGCAATACCAGGCGGGGCTGGACCCGCGGAATCCGAACTCCAAGTTCATCATCCGCTCCATCACCGTCGGACAGCCGGACGTGCCGCCGGAAATCATCTTCAGCACTGCCTTGAACCGGACTTATGTCGTGCAAACCGCCACTATTCTCGGAGACTGGACCCTGTTACTCGATAACATCCCCGGCACCGGCGGTGACATACAACTGACCGACCTGCGCAACCTCGGCGGCGTCAACGAGGTGTATTATCGGGTGCTGGTGTATTGAACCCGGCGGCGGTGAGTTACAGTTACAGCCTATGGGCAACCCCATGCCACGGCCTTGCTACCAGTGTGGTGCCGATTACCCGCTCAAAGGCGGGCCGGGCCGGCTCGAAACCTGTGACCGCTGCGGCACCGACTGGCACGTCTGCCTTAACTGCATCCATTACGACCCGAAGGTGGCGGAGCAATGCCGCGAGCGCCGCGCCGAGTTGGTGACGCAAAAGCACCTCGCCAACTTCTGCGAATACTTTGAACTGAAGCGCCGGGAATGGAAACCCGTGGCCGACCCCTTAGCCCACCGCGAGGTTTCCGCGCGCGATACCTTCAAGAAACTGCTCGGCGACTGATCGGCTTAGTTGTAGCAATGCCGTAGGACAGGCGTCGCGCCTGTCTCTAGTTTCAAGGCCT
>CAINDV010000175.1 GCA_903847485.1 uncultured Verrucomicrobiota bacterium | reverse complement strand
TCCGGGAGCGACCTGTATGTGGGCGGTGACTTCCAGAATGCGAGCGGCACGGCGGCCAGCCGGGTGGCCAAATGGAACGGGACCAGTTGGTCGGCGCTCGGCTCGGGGTTGAACAACGCGGCCCAGGCGTTTGCTTTCTTGGGGAGCGATATCTACGTCGGCGGCTGGTTCACGACTGCGGGCGGCAACCCCGCCAAGTACATGGCCAGGTGGGATGGCAGCAGTTGGTCCGCAGTTGGTTCGGGAGCGGACGACAGCGTCAAGGCGCTGGCGCTGGCGGGAACTGACCTTTACGCGGGCGGCTACTTCGATGTGGCCGGCGGGAAGGTGTGCGGCAGCGTCGCCAAACTGCAGCGCAACCCGCTCGTCTGGACCAGTGGCAATGCCACTTGGGATACCGCCACCGCCGCCTGGCAGGATTACGCTGGAGCCAGCACGGCTTACCTCAACGGCGACCACGTCCGGTTCACCGATGCGGCCAGCGGCACCGCGCCGCAGATCACCTTGAACGCCACGGTGACCCCGGCCAGCGTGACGAATGATTCCACCAAGAACTTTACCGTCAGCGGCTCCGGCAAGATCAGCGGCGGCGCGTGGCTCGCCAAGGCCGGTTCCGGCACGCTCACGCTCGGCACCGCCAACGATTACACCGGGGCCACCACCATCACTGGCGGCAAGCTCCTGCTCACCGGCTCGCTGGCCGCCGGCAGCGCCGTCAGCGTCGCGGCGGGCGCGGCGCTCGGCGGCACCGGCACAGCGGCGGGCAGCGTGACGGTCAACGGCACCATCGCCCCCGGCGCGAGCGTGGGCACGATGAACACCGGTTCACAAACGTGGGCGCCCGGCGGCACCTACGCCTGGGAGATGGCGGATGCTACTGGCACCAAAGGCACGGGCTGGGATTGGCTGAACCTCACCGGCGACCTCACCATCACCGCTACCAACCAGCCGCCGAACGACCCGACGAAGCAATTCACCATCGCTATCTCCGGGACCGGCGCGAATTTCGACAACACCAAGTCCAACTCCTGGGTCATCGCCACCGCCAGTGGCGCAGTGAACCAGTTTAACGCCAGTAAGTTCATCGTCACCACCACTGGGTTCACGCCCGGCCTGAACGCCGGCACCTTCAGCGTGCTGTTGCAGGATAAGTCGGTGGTGCTGCTGTTCACCCCCGCGACGCCGCCCCCGCCGTGTTCCGACATCACGACTCCCACCGCCGCCCTGGAAGGAGCGGTCATGGTGATGACGTTCATCAACGCCTCCGGCCTGAGTAGCGTCCAGGCGCTGGTGCTGGATAACTGCGCGATTACCGGCCGGCAATACAGCGATACTGCCGCCGCCACCAACGCCGGCACGGCGATCTCCGGGAACATCGAATTGAACGCCCGAACCACCCTGGCTGAGGGCACTAAGAAGGTGGTGTTGTGGGCCGCGAAGGTGACTGCCGGGCAGCCCGCCGCCGTGAACGTGCTGGCGCTTGACACCTGTGGCCGGGGTAAGTCCTTTGACCCGGTGATCACGACGCTGGCAGTCACGTCCGGCAACCGGGTGCAACAGCGTTTTGCCGGCCTCTTGTCGGCGGAGCGGTACTTACAAGTCATCAACGGCATCCCGGGCCTGCAATGGCTGGAAGTGAATCTCAACGGCCATATCTTCCGCCTGAACCCGCTGGCCGCCGGCCAATCGGTGGCGGCGGACCTCGCCCTGGCCATGAACGAAGGCGACGCCAACGTGGTAGTGCTGACCGGCTATGGCGACATAGGTGCCAGCGCCTTGGTGCTTATCACGGACCAGGCGGCGGGCGACTTGGTCCAATTGTCCGAAGTAGCGGAACTAGCGCTGGCCCTGTCAGGCAACCGGGTGGCTATCTCCTGGCCGGAGGCACTGGCGGGCTGGCAGTTACAGGCCAGCGCGACTTTGGCCGGTGGCTGGACCGATGTGACGACAACGCCCATGATCGCGAATGGCTACCAGACAGTCAGTCTGGCCCAGCGTGACCACCCACAGTTCTTCCGGCTACGGAAAGCGTCCGGTGCCGCCGCGAGTCTGCCCGCCGCCGCCGTCCGCGCCCAGGCAACCGGTGGGACACTCTCCCCGACGGAAACACTTCAACCCACGAAACGCACTTATGACAGACTCTCTTGGTAACACCCCGCAGTCCCCGGCTGATCCAGCGCCTTTGGCCGCCCTTGAGTTAGCTCCCGTGGCCAAGCCAGCGGCGAAGAAGCCATATCTCAAGCCGGTGCTGAAACGACACGGGCCGCTGCGCTCAGTCGTCGGCAGCACCCTGAAGTGG
>CAINDV010000174.1 GCA_903847485.1 uncultured Verrucomicrobiota bacterium | reverse complement strand
GAGCGCCGACATTCTTGTCGTCCAGTCCGTGCAGTCCAGGATCTCGCCGACAAGAATATCGGCGCTCCGGTTGGGACGCGGCTCCGCAGGAGCGTCGCCCTACCGGCGCAGGGATTCGGCAAGAAGTCTTCCCCATTTACCGCCACTTTATTGCCATCACGGGCACAAGAAATTGAAGTCACTTTGCGTTAGCTTCCGACTGGACGAAGCGAATGACGAAGCGCCGCCTTCGACGGGTCGGCTGTGGGCCGCGCCTTTTCGTCATTCGTCATTTGGATTTCACAATTCGGGGTCAGTCGAGCCTGGAAATCGCTGTCAGCTCATTGCGAGGTCGCACTCGGCACCGGATCCCAGCGGAGGCTTGGGAGGCGCGCGATTGGCACAGACTCCACATGGCCGTCGGCGAAGGCGACCACGATCTTCGTCTGATGGTGGGCGCTGGCCAGTTCAGGTCCGCCGGCGGCGTTCCAACCCGCGTCGCTCTCGAAAATCAGCACCGTCTGCGGATCCACTTTGCTTTCCTCGACGCCGCTGAGCTTCTGGTTGTAAGCGTAGGAGCAGCGTTGGCCCGGCTGCGACGGGCAGACAAACACGCTGCGTTGGGTCGAAGTCGTCGCCTGGCTTTGGCCGACATACGGTGCCAGCACTTCGCACCAGTTGGTGGCCACGGGAAAGGTATCTTTGTTGTCACTGGAATACATCCTCACCCCCAAGGCGAGTTGCTTCAGGTTGTTCATGCAGGCGATTGATTGGGCCTTGGACTTGGCTTGAGACAGCGCCGGTATCAGCATTGCCGCCAGAATGGCGATGATCGGCACGAAGAGCAGTGCCACGCCGGAAGTCACCATGCCGGCGGTGGCGAGGCCACTGCCGGTGAGCCGGCCTTTGCTGCCGCTGATTTTGACCGCCGCGACGATGCCCAACACCATGCCCACCAACGCGGTCACGCCGGTGAAGAAGCCGAGGATGCCCAGCACCAGCGACGCGACGGCCATCTTGCTGCGCCGGGCCTCGCTCGGAGGTGGCGCTGCATCGGGCTGTGCCGCGCCCGTCGGCGGAGGGGCGAGGTCGGCGGCGAATTCCGCCACAGTGTCCAACCGCTGCCAGTCGGAGGCGTTCTCTGATTTGACTTTGGTTTGCCCGTTGACCCGCCCTTGCCGCAGCCACTCGCGGATTTTGTCGGTGGAAACGGGGCCGTATTCGTTGGCGTCGCTGCCGATGATTTTATACATGACGGGATGGTTTTACGCCTTGTCCGCGTCGCCGCCAAGCTCAAAAGCGGCGCGTTGCCCCGGTGCGGGCCGGGCGGTAACTTCTGCGGATGCAATTCGGCGACACTCCACGCATCGGCTCCGTCAGCTACTTGAACACCGCGCCACTGACGCGCGGGCTTGAGGCGGAAGTCGTCTTTGCCACCCCCGCCCGGCTGGCGGCGCTGCTCCAGCGCGACGAACTGGACGCCGCGCTGGTGAGCATTGTGGAGGTGCTGTTCCACGACCGCTACGACGTGCTGGACGGGGTAGCCATCGCCTCGCGCGGCGAGGTGAAGAGCGTGCTGCTCGCCCACCGGCGTCCGCTGGCGGAAATCCGGGAAGTGTTCTGCGACCCGGCGTCGCTTACCAGCGTGAGCCTCCTGCAAGTGCTGCTGGGCGAACGGGGGTTGTGGCCGGAGTTTCGGCCGTTGGGCGGCTACGCGGACGCGGCGGGTCACGAGGCGGTGCTGCTCATCGGCGACCCGGCGCTGGACTTTTTGTTCGCCGGGCACCCGCACCAGATTTGGGATCTGGGCGCGGCCTGGCAGGAGTTGACGGGCCTGCCGTTCGTGTATGCGGCCTGGGCGCTGCGGCGCGGCGCGGCCCCGGCGGCACTGCGCCGGCGGTTGCGCGCGGCGAAGGTTTTGGGCCTGCGGGAGTTGGATGCCGTCGTGCGGGAGCGGACAGAATACGATCTCGCTTTCCGGAAGAGCTATTTGGGCGGAAACATTCGCTACGACCTTGGCCCGGAGGAAAAGCGGGGGATTGCGAAGTTCGTAGAGTTGCTGCGTCGGCATCAGGCGGAACCGGTTTTTGAACCGCGCTTTATTGCCTGACGCCGGACAGACATCACCACTGAACCATAACCATGCAGTGGGGGGGGTAACACTAAGGGCGTGTATGGAAACACCTGGCGTGGTAGGGCGAGG
>CAINDV010000173.1 GCA_903847485.1 uncultured Verrucomicrobiota bacterium | reverse complement strand
TGTAAAGGAATTGCGCCAGGGAGCCTTTGATGGGGGCGTCGTCGAGCCGCAGGGGAATGAAGCGGCGCTCCTGGTTCAGCGGGGCGCAGGGGAAAGGATGAAGGAAGAATGAAGAAGGATGAATCCCAACTTTTGCCTTCTGCCTTCTAAATTCTGCCTTTCCTTGCCGCCCGTCCTGCCGCAACCGCTCCGCCAGCGGGCGCACCACCGCCTTGTCCTTCGCGCTGTGGCTCAAGAAAACATCGAATTGAAAATCGTTGCTCATGGTTTCTCAGTAGGCGGTTTTTGATTGGCTGTGCCTGTTTCCTTGAGAAGAAACAGCCCCGCATAAATCCTGAGATCAATTTCTTTTCCTTCCGTCTTCTGCTGTTCCAACCACGGCACCACCTTATCTAGCGGAACCGCATAAATGACAGGTATCACCTCGTTCTCACGGGCATTACCTCCCTTCAAAGGCAACTCGAACGAGGTTGAGATCGTGCCGGGGAGCCCTTCGACCTCGGCAAGGCAAAAGGCGTTTGTCTCATCGGTGATTCCCGGTAGAAGGGAGCCGTTGGCGAGTCGAGAGATTTTTCCGCAGTCCAGCGTCGTTTCATTTTTCAATTCCCGCCGGACGGCTTCTTCAACTGTTTCCGCTTCAGCTCCAGGTTCATCACCGACCAGTCCCGCAGGAAACTCGATGGATCGTTTGCCCAACGGCGGACGGTATTGCTCAATCAGAAGGACCTGGTGTTGGCCTGTGATTGCAACAATCGTCACTCCGCCCCCGGATTTTGCCCGGCTCACATATTCCCAGTGTTGTCCAGAACCATGACTCACGTCGAAGAAATGCAGATGCTCCCCTGTATAAGCCAGATATGGTAACGGTTTGCCATCAGGTCCATTCCGATACCTCAGAATGTCGCTCGGCATTACCCAAGGCAGTTTATCAGGATCGTAACCCTTCTGCCGCGCAAAGCTTCTGGCATCTTCTGCCAGACGTTTCAAGTGTTCCTTGAATTCCTTGATTCCCCGATGAGTGCCTTCCTTCGCGACAAGCGGTTCAAGGCGCTGCCAGAGCGGAACAAGTATTTTCCATTCCGTCATCAGCACCGCGTCCTTCGAAAATACCCCCGCTTCGATGCCTGCCCCCAAAAGGTCATACAAGCAGGTAACCCGTGAAATGCTCTCGGACAACTCCGGCGGCGACTTGCCGTATATCTCCCATTTTTGCGCGCTGAAAATCGTGCGGAGTGAACGACGAAATTCATCTGTGCTTACCTTGTCGTGTATCCACCTCAACGCTTCGAGTTTGGCTTGTGTGGCCTGCAGATCCGCTTGGAATTTCTGATGGTCGGCTTGGTTCCTCTGCGCGCGGAGCTGATCGCGCATTACTACCACGACGGCCAAGGCTATTACGACTTGTGCAACTGCTGTTACTACCTGGACCAGTTCTGGAATTGTCATGTGGTTCACGTGGTTGTGTTTTTCAACTCGGCTCGTATGAAAGAGCCTTTGACAGAGCGTCGTCGAGCCGCAGGGGAATGAAGCGGCGCTCCTGGTTCAGCGGGTCGCGCAGCAAAAGCTAAAGGCTAAAGGCTGAAGCGCTGATCCGTCCTTCCACCCGCGCCCCGAGGCTTCAGCGTAGCGGCGTCTCGGTAGAGCGCCGCCAACTTCCGCTGCCTGCGCCTGTCCCCCTGAAGAGACGGCGGCGCTCTGCCGAGACGCCGCTACGGGGAACGGGCGCACCACCGCCTTGTCTTTCGCGCTGTGGCTCAGAAAGACGTCGTAGGGGAAGGCGGCGGCGCTCACACTCCGGTTTCCATTTCCGCTTCGTTGGGCGGATCGACTTGGCAGCTACACGAAGATCGTCTGGTCCCGGCCTGGCCCGACGGAGACAATGGCCAGGTTCGCTGCACTCAGCTCTGAGAGTGCTTTGAGATAGGTCCGCGCCAGCTTCGGCAGGTGCTTCCACTTGCGCGCCTGGGTGGTGGGCTCGCACCAGCCTTCAAATTCGGCGTAGATCGGCTCGCACTGCGACAGCACTTCCACGTCCGCCGGCATGTAGTCGTATCTCGTCCGGCCGATGCGGTAGCCGATGCAGACCTTGATCGCTTCCACCGTGTCGAGGCCGTCGAGGTTGGTCACGGCGAGTCCGTCAATGCCGTTGACCATCGTCGCGTGCCGCACGGCCACAGAGTCGAACCATCCGCAGCGGCGCGGCCGGCCGGTGGTGGCTCCGAACTCACGCCCCATGCCGTGGAGTAGGTCGGAAATCTCCGCGTTTTCAGTCGGCAGCGGTCCTTCCCCGACGCGCGTGGTGTAGGCTTTCATCACGCCGACGACGCGGTCCATGCGGTGTGGCGGCACGCCGGATCCGGTGCAAGCGCCGCCGGCGGTGGTGTTCGAGGAGGTGACGAAGGGGTAAGTGCCGTGGTCAATGTCGAGGAAGGTGCCTTGCGCGCCTTCGAAGAGGAGATTGTCGCCGCGCAGGCAGGCTTGGTGGAGCAGGACGACGGTGTTCTTGACGTAGGGCTTGAGGTAATCGCCGGCAGCGCGGTATTCGGCCAGGATCTTCTTGAAGGAAAGCGGCTTCGCGCCGAGCGCCTTGAGGACTTCGTTGTTCTCCTTGATGCGCAGCGCCAGCTTGGCCTCGAAGCGTTCCGGGTTGATGAGATCAATCATCCGCAGGCCGACGCGGGCGGCTTTGTCGCCATAGGCCGGGCCGATGCCGCGCTTGGTGGTGCCGATCTTGTTCTTGCCCTTGAGCACCTCGCGCTGGGCGTCCAACTCGCGGTGGTAGGGCAGGACCAGGTGCGCGGTTTCGCTGACGGCGAAGTTGGTGTCCACCTTGATGTTGAGCTGGCGGAGCATCTCGATCTCCTCGACGAGGCTGATGGGGTCCACGACGACGCCGTTGCCGATGATGCAAAGCTTGTTCTTCCGCAAGATGCCGGAGGGCACGAGGTGAAGGACGTATTTTTGCTGACCGACGAAGACAGTGTGGCCGGCGTTGTTACCGCCGGCGTAGCGCACGACGATGTCGGCCTGTTCGGTCAACACGTCAATGATCTTGCCTTTGCCTTCGTCGCCCCACTGGGCGCCGACGAGAATGGTATTGGACATGGGGCCATCGTGGGGCGTAAGGCGCGGGGCGTCAAGCGTGGGGGAAGGCGAAACGTGAAAGGGATCATCCGGGCATCACCCCCTGAGTAGTGGAGCAGCCGGCCTTGGCTGCCATCGTCCCGGCAACTGTCCCGGTTGTCGAACAGCGCGGCGAGCGAGACGCTCGCCGGGACGTTCGCCGGCGGGCCGCCGGTGCCACTTCGGGGTCAGCGTACGGATGCGTCCAATGTGAAGCGTGCGAGAACACTTTAACCGCCGCTGAAGGCTCGCGCTTCACGTTTCACGCTTCACGTTTCACTTGGTTGCCTGTTTACTTGCTCCATGCCTCTGCCTGCTGATTACCATACGCACACGCCGCTGTGCCGCCACGCGGTCGGCGAACCGGTTGCCTACGCCGCCCGCGCCGCTGCGCTGGGCTTGAGCGAGATTGGTTTTTCGGATCACTCGCCCATGCGGCACAACGATTTCGACGACTGGCGGATGCGCTCCGGCCAGCTTGACGAATACGTGGAGAAAATCCGCCAAACCCAGCGCGACGTACCGGGTCTGACCATCCGGATGGCGCTGGAAGTGGATTACCTGCCAGGCCAGGAAGAGTGGATTCGCGAACTCGCCGCGCGGCATCCGTGGGATTACTTCATCGGCTCGGTCCACTACGTCTCCGGCGGCTGGGACATTGATAATCCGGCGAAACTTTCCTGCTGGCGGGAGCGCGACGCCTTCGAGGTCTGGGCGGAATACTTCGACTGGCTGACGCAGGCGGCGGCGTCCGGCCTGTTCGAGATCATCGGTCACGCTGATCTGCCGAAGAAATTTGGCTTCCGCCCGACGCGCGATTGCACGCCGCTGTTCGAGCGGTTTCTGTCAGCCGCCGCAAGCACCCACACCACTATCGAACTGAACACTGCCGGGTTGCGCAAGGATTGTCGGGAAATTTACCCCAGCCGCCCGCTCCTCGAACTCGCCCGCGACCGTGGCGTCGCCATCACTTTTGGCTCGGACGCGCACAGGCCGGAGGAAGTGGGGATGAACTTTGCCGAAGCCGTGGCCTTGGCCCGCAGCGTTGGTTTCACGCAGACTGCGCGCTTCGAGCGACGGCAGCGGCAGTTGGTGACCCTCTGAGCCAATTCCAAATCCCCAGCGATGGTAGGGCGACGTTCCTGCGGAGCCTCCGAATTCTGCGACCATCCCTGGCTCGGCACGAGCCTCGCCCTGGCGAAATTCGAGTTTTGCAAAAGCCTCTTCTGAAAAAGCCACTCACCCAGGCCAGACTCGACACTTCCGGGGTTTCCTGCTTCCCTCCGCGCCGCCCATGAAACAGTCAATCGTCACCTTGGACATGGAAGGCGTGCTGACGCCGGAAATCTGGATCGCCGTCGCCGAAAAGGCCGGCATCCCCGAGCTGCGCCGCACCACGCGCGACGAACCGGACTACGACCAGCTCATGCGCTACCGGATGGATTTGCTGGCGCGGCATGGGCTGAAGCTGTCCGACATCCAAGGCGTCATCGGCACGCTGCGTCCGCTGCCAGGCGCGCTGGAGTTTCTCGATGAACTGCGCGCCCTCATGCAGGTCATCATCCTCTCGGACACCTTCGAGCAATTCGCCACTCCACTGCTGCGACAACTCGCCTGGCCCACGTTGCTTTGCCACCGTCTCGTGGTGGAAGAGGATCGAATCACCGGCTACCAACTGCGTGTCCCGGACCAGAAGAAGAAGACTGTTGCGGCGCTGAAGGGGTTGAATTACCACGTCATTTCCGCCGGGGATTCCTTTAACGACACCGCCATGCTGATGGAGGCGAACGTCGGCTTTCTCATCCATGCGCCGGAGAATGTGAAGCGACAGTTTCCCCAATTCCCAGCGGTGGAGAACCACGCGGACTTGTTGGGGTTGATCCGAGCGGCGCTGTAGCCCAACTGGGTCGCACGAAGGCGGCGAAGGAAAACAAAAAAGGCAGGCTGGAGAACCAGCCTGCCATGCGGGAAAAAGCTGTAGCGAGGACTTACCTCAAGCCTTGGGAACCTTTGCGGCCTTCTCCGGCTTGGGGATGCGCTCACCTTTGCCGGGGCGCCGATCGGTGATGACGACCTGCTCGCTCCGGCGGGGGCGGCGCTCGTGCCTGGGGTCGTCCCTGCGGGCTTCGGGTGCCGGCACGGTCGTCGGAGTCGGCAGCGGGTTCTGGCTCTCGACGCGAATCTTGAGCGTGGCCTTCACGTCGGCGTGCAGGTGCAGCTCGACCTCATGCTCGCCCAAGGCGCGGATCGGCAATTCGAGGTGAATTTTCTTCTTGTCGAGGGTGACGTCGAACTGGTGTTTCAGTTCGTCGGCGATCATACCGCTGGTGACGGTGCCGAATATCTTGCCATCGTCGCCGGTCTTGACCTTGATGACCGCCAAGAGCTTGTGGAGGCTCTTGGACAGGTCGGTCATGGTGTTCAACTCTGAGGACTCGCGCTCGGCGCGGCGCTGCCGCAGCGATTCCAAGCGGCGCTTGTTGGCACCGGTCACGGGTACCGCCAAAGCGTGAGGGAACAGGTAGTTGCGGGCATAGCCGGCCGCCACTTTGACGTGATCGGATTCGGCGCCCAGGCCAACAATATTACTTGTGAGAATGACTTCAGTCTTTGCCATAGAAAATTTGGGTGCGTGGTGTCTGTTGCGAAAAAGGGTGGTGCGGTGCAGTCAAATCAGAACGGAACGTCGTCGTCAGACGGAGGGGCGTCGGGTTCGGCCGGTTGAGCAGCCGGCACCGCAGCGGCAGCCGGGGCGGCAACGGGGCGCGGGCGGGCGGGTTCGGCTACGCCATCCTCCCGGGTGCCGGGGGATCCGACAAAGCGGAAGTTTTCGCATACCACTACCAAGCGACTGCGCTTCTGGCCGGTTTGCTTGTCGTCCCACTGATCAAGGCGCAGCCGCCCTTCGATGAGCATCGGGTTGCCTTTCTTCATGTACTTGCCGATGGTTTCGGCCTGTTGCGACCAGGCCTCGATATCCACGAAGGTGACTTCTTCCTTGCTCTCTCCAGTTTCAGTGCGCCAGACGCGATTGACGGCGAGGCCGATCTTGGCGAGGGCGGTGCCCTTGGGCGTGTAGCGCAACTCTGGGTCACGCGTCAGGTTGCCCATCAGGATGACCTTGTTATAGCTGGCCATAGGACGGTAGGGTTAAGCGGCTTTGGACAGAACCACCGGCGACTCGGTGAACAGGACGCGGAAGACGTCCTCGTTGAGCGTGAACCGTTTCTGCAACTGAGCGAGCACGGCCGGCTCGGCCTCGAAGATGTAGTTCACGTAGTAGCCGCTGCTGGCTTTCTTCTCGGCGACACGCGCAAAGGCACGCTTCTCCATTTTTTGAACGGTTTCAAGTTTGCAGCCGAGCGCGGTAAGATCCGCAGAAACCTTATCAATGGTTTCCTTGATAGTCTCTTCTTTGCCCGCCGTATTCAGAATGAACAGGCCTTCGTATCGTTTCACAGCTTTATATCTTCGTTCGTGGGGCCGACAACGGCCCCGTTAAATTGATTCATCGCCCGCTGCAGCCCGGCTTCCAGCCAGCACTCGGCCTGGTCGCCCGCCGCAGCCAAAACTTTCGCCATTACTTCCGTCTCGGCCGCGTCGAACCGGCCCAAGACATGCCCCGTAATCTCTCTCGCACCGTCCCGACGACCGATCCCGATCCGCTGCCGCGCAAACTCCCGCGTGCCTAAGTGGCTTTCGATGGACTCCAGCCCATGATGCCCACCGCTGCTGCCGCCCGGGCGGAGGCGAAGATTGCCCAAGGGCAAATCCGCGTCGTCCACCGACACCAGCAATCGTTCCACTGGCAACCCGTAGAAATCCACCAGCGCCCGAACCGCTTCGCCGCTGGCGTTCATAAACGTCTGCGGCTTGCACAGCACCACGCGCCGGTCGCTGCGCCGGTCGGTGGCGATGCGGGCGCTGAACTTCTTCGCCGCCGACCAATCCACCCGCCACCGTTCGGCGAGTTTCTCCACCATCCAAAAGCCCGCATTGTGCCGCGTGCGGGCGTATTCGGCACCCGGATTGCCCAATCCCACGATGAGAGACAGGTGCTCCATGCGCGCCGCGACAGCCGACCCCGGCTGTCCGCCAACCGGAAACTATTTCTTCTTCTCGGTCGCCTTCTTCTCGGCTGGGGCTTTCTCGCCGGCCTTTGGCGCGGCGGCGGCAGCTTTGTCGCCGGGCTTGGCGGCGGCGGCTTTGTCGCCAGGCTTGGCAGCAGCCGTAGCTTTGTCGCCGGGTTTGGCCGGAGTATCGCCCTCTTCGCCCTCTTTCTTCTCTTTGAGCATCTCGACATCCGCAGCGGATACCGCGACATCGGCGGCGGCCACCACGACCTCTTCGGCGCGCGGCGCGGCGCAGGAAATGACGACGATCTTCTTCAACCCGAGAATCTCAACTCCCGGCGGCGGCACAATGTCGCCAATGTGAACCGACTTGCCCATCGCCAGGCTGGTGACGTCCACAGTGATGACTTCGGGTAAATCCTTGGGCAAGGCGCACACCTTGAGCTTGAACAAAACGTGCTCCAGCACGCCGCCCTCGTTCTTGACGCCCGCAGCTTCGCCGGAAGTCTCGACCGGTACCATGATGGTGACGGTTTCGGTCTCGGCAACTTCGTGGAAATCCACATGGAGCACCTTGCGGGACATGGGGTGGTGCTGCAAATCCTGAAGCATGGCGAGCCGCTGGGGGCGGGGGTCGGTGGGGACGGACAGGTCCACCAGAAGATTCTCGGAGGCGGCTCGGTGCATCAGGTCGCCCAATTCCTTGGCGTCCACTTCCAAGTTCTGAGGCTTGGCCTGGCGGCCGTAGATGACAGCCGGGATGCGGCCGGTTTTGCGGACGTCACGGGTTCCCGCACGGCGGGTGAGCGTGCGCGGATGCGCGGTCAAGGATACCGATTTCATGGCTTAATTATTTTCCGAACGGCGGCGCCCAATTACTAACTGGTGCGTCCACCCTTAAACTCAAAGAGCGAGTTGACCGACGAATTGTTGTGAATTCGTTTGATGGCCTCGCCCAACAGCCCCGCCACCGTCAGTGTCGTAATCTTGACACCGGGGACGGCGAGGCGCGAAACGGTATCAGTTGTAATGAGTTCGTCAATGGCAGATTTGCGGAGCCGTTCCACGCCCACGGAGGTAAGGATAGCGTGGGAGACGCAGGCGAGGATGCGCTTGGCCCCCTTCTTCCTGAGCAGCGTCGCCGCTTGCGTCAGCGTGCCGGCGGTTTCCGTGAGGTCGTCCACCAGCAGCACGTTCTTGTTCCGCACGTCGCCGATGACGGCGATGGATTCCACTTCGGAGGCGTTCTTGCGGCGTTTAGCCACGATCGCCAGCCCAGCCTCCAGGGTTTGCGAATAGGCGTGCGCCATCTTCAGCCCGCCGACGTCCGGACTGACCACCACCAGATCCGGCAGGGCCAGGGTCTTCAAATACTCGTACATCACCGGCGCGGCGTAGAGGTGATCCACCGGGATGTCGAAGAAGCCCTGGATTTGCTGGGCATGCAAATCCATCGTGAGGATGCGGTTGGTGCCGGCGGCCACGAGCAGGTTGGCCACCAGCTTGGCCGTGATGGGCACGCGCGGCTGGTCCTTGCGGTCCTGCCGGGCGTAGCCGTAAAAGGGCACCACGGCGGTGATCCGCTTGGCGCTGGCCCGGCGCAGCGCGTCCACCATGATGAACAACTCCATCAGGTGGTGGTTCGTCGGCGGCGAGGTGGGCTGGACGACGAACACATCTTCACCGCGCACGTTCTCCTCGATCTTGACGAACGTCTCGCCGTCGGGGAACGGTCGGATGGTACATTTGCCCAACGGAATGCCGATGTAGCCGCAAATGGACCGCGCCAAGGTTTCGTTTGCTGTGCCGCTAAATACTATCACAAGCTGCTAGTGCTCCGCGTTAATTAAGAAACGCCACCAGCCCGGTGGCGTCAGGGAGCGCGCATTCTAGCGATCCGCCTGCCCCCCGCAAGAGGTTTCTGTCGCCCACGATTGGGGCGGGTGCATCTCAGTTTCTGGCAGACGACCATTGACACCGCGCTTCAACCCGGTAACCGCAGCTCCGGAGCCAGAGCCGTTTCAACGGCTTGAGCGGGATTTGTCCGCCACGGACAGACAGTCAAAACGGTGGCCACCGTTCGGCCCTACCGTGTTGGTTTTCACCCAGATGAAGCCAGGTGCTAATGGGAGTGACAGTTCCGCGCTGCAAGCAACTGAGATGCGCCCTCAGTCCGAATTCTCTCCAGAACATGTCCAGTAATTGAGCCACGTCCCTCACTAAACTGAACAACCCAGGCGACCACTGTGCCCGCCCACGGCTTAGACGAAACGTCAGCCTCGGCCGACGAAAACCGAAAATCCAACGCGGCTGGCTAAGTGGCGACTGACCCGACACCGCGCGTCCGCCAGTCCCGGAACTGGCATGTTTCGTTGAATTATCAGGGGTTTTTGCCACCTAACGCCCACCGCCACAGCACGCCTGCCTGGCGGCTGGCAAGCGGCCGCGGGACAGTTTCGGCGATCGCACGCTCACCTCGGAACCCGCCCGGACACCCACCCATCGTTCCTCACCCATTACTTGGCCTACCCCCTGCTTTTGGCCACCCAGTATGAACGATAGCATTTCCACATCACGGCTGAGCTTCACAGTGCTGCGACCCCTCGTAGCTTTGGTGGCCCTGCTGTGGGCGCTGCCCGCGTCATCCGCGCCGGTTTCGCTCGCGTGGGATCCCAGCACCGGAGCGGACGTCGCTGGCTATTTGGCATACTTTGGTGTGACTGGCAGCGGCACAGTCCAAGCTGTTGACGTAGGCACGAACACAACTTATACGTTTAGCAACTTGGTGACCGAAGTGTCCTATACTTTCCATGTTACTGCTTACAACAGCAGTCGGGTCGAGAGCGAGCCGTCAGACGCGATCGAATACACGCCCACCGCTGCCGTCGTCCCGGTAACCGATACCAACGCGCCGGTCCTTGTCTGCCCACCAAACTCAGTGGTAACCATCCCCGCCGGAGAATCCAGCACCATCGTAACTTACGTCGTAACCGCCACGGACGATGTCTCCATCCCGACTGTCACCTGCACGCCACCCTCCGGTTCGACCTTCGCCGCCGGCAGCCATACGGTCACCTGCACGGCGACGGACGCGGCCACCAATAGTTCGACCAGCACTTTCACAATTGAGGTCAACCGCCAACCCCAAGCTGGCGCGGTCACGTTGGGTGCCATGGCGAATCTTCCGCGCACTGTGTCCATCGCCACGCTACTGCTCAGCGCCACCGACGAAGACACCGATACGTTGGCTTTGCTGAATATTGGTGCCGTTAGCGCCAACGGTGGCACGGTGGCGATCGTTGGCAAAGCTATGGTTTATTCCCCGGCCACCAACTACGTCGGTGCCGACAGCTTCACTTACACGGTGACCGACGGTCGGGGCGGCGTAGCCACCGGAACAGTTTCCGTGACGGTCTGGGACAAGAATGATTCGGTGATGAATCGCATCAGCCGGGTGGCCGCGACGCCACAGGGCGCGACGGTGTATTTCACGGGGATCGCCGGCTTAGTTTACACCATTGAACGCTCGACCGATCTGGCAACGTCTGCGTGGACCTCAATCGGCACCGTGACGGCCCCGACCCAAGGTTTGGCTGAGTTCACCGACACGACCCCGGCAGTCGGGGCCGCCTTCTACCGCACGGTTACCATGTGAGCCGAGTGACGGCAGTCGGAAGGGGAGCCTCGCCTCCTCGGCGCGAGGGTTCTAAAACGAGTAATTAGCCGACCAAGTGACTGTATTCACGATGTAATCCTGAAAGCCGAAGGGAGAGGTCTTGGAATACCATTGGTAGATCAGGCTGGTGTTAAGTCGGTCGGTCAGTGAAAAAGTAACACCTAGGCCCGCACCCCAGCGGTTGTAGGTGCTGCCAACCCCGACCACGGCATTGTTGCCGAATTCATAACTGCCGGTCGCGAACAAAGTGGCGAAGTCCGTGAACCGCCAGCGCGGTGAATAAGTAACTGCGCTGTTCTGGGCCAGTTGACTGGATGCCGAGGCGACGCCTGGGCTGAACTCACGGGAGAAGGTCAAGCTGTGCGAGATATACTCGGTCAGTTGGTGAGCCGCGTCAAAGTTGACGTAATAAGAGTCAAAACTTCGCTGCGGCGCGCCCGCCAGCACCCGGGCAAAATCATAGAGCACGTAACCTGTTCGTGCTTTGACGGTCAGGGTTTCCAACACCCGCCAGGTTAGGTAGGGACCGAAGCTGTAGGAGTTGAAGTTGCTGCGCCGCGGATCGGTGAATTGGTTCACGCCAACGCTGACATCCAACCCGGCTTGCGTCTCTGGGGTGATCTTGTAACCGGCCTGGGCGAGAAAGTTGGGACCGTGGTGGTTGATATAGTCGTACTGACTGACGGTGCTGAGATAGTTTTGATAGCTGGCACCCAAGGTCAACACGTAACGATCCGGCGTCCAGGTGGCGCGGGCACCTACGGAGTTCTGAAAAGTGCTGAACGTGCCCGTTCCACTCAACCCCGGCTCCAGCAGCGGATTCGCAGTATAGGCCATGCTGTCGTAGAACGTGAGCGACACCTGGTCGAGGGGAATGGTCCACGCCAGTGACGACCGGGGAGCAAGAATCAACCTGTTGAGTTGTGTGTTTCTCGCATAGAACGAATATCCAATGCCAAGAGAGAATTGCAGCGGCGAGGAGTCTGTTGCCGAGAACAACGGCAAATAGACTCCCAGGTCCAACTGTAACGTGTTGATCAAATCCCATTGCCGGTTGTTGGGCGCATTGAAAACATTGTCGTTGTATTGCAGGGCGTAAGAAGCGCCCACCGCCAACCGCGCCGGCCCCCATTGGATGGGCTTGTCGCTGGGCGCAAAATTCCCACCCGGCGGCACTGGTATCCCGTCGGCGAGGCCATTGAAGAGAGCTTGTTGGGAATAGGCCGGTACGGCCCCAGCCGACACGGCGGCCATCAGGCAGAGAGCTCCGCGTTTAGACAGGTAATTGAAGTGCATAGCGTTCTTAGGAAGGTTAAATCGAGTTCAGACGGAATTTTGATCGAGACTTGTCCAGCCGCTAACCACTACGGCGGCACGGCTGTTTAGAGTTACCCACAACTGAAGGTACACGTCTCGCCACTGAGTTACACGCCGTTGTCGCATGATACGTGGTTCTCGAAGGCGTCGCGCCGGAGCCTACAAGCTTTTGAGAGTCTGACGGGCTTCGCTGGCGAGGGCCGGACTGAGATTCAGGGTCAACGCCTTTTCCAGAGCCTCGCGAGCACGAGCCTTGTCCTTGAGATGAAACTGGGCCATGCCCAGGTAGTAGAAACCCTCGGCATCGCCGCTCGTTTTCAGCGAACTCTCCTGTAGCAGGCGGACGGCGTAGGGAAAATCGCGCTTGCGGTAAGCCAGTTTGCCGAGGGTCTTGGCCAACTCGGTATCTCCGGGGAGCGTTTCCCGGGCCTTTAACCCTAACTCCCAAGCTTTACTGTCGTCGCCTAAGTGGTCGGCGTAGAGCAAGGCTAGTTGTTTCTGGGCCGGGGCGAATCTTGGAAACCGGGCCAGCGCCTTGTCATAAGTGGCGGCCGCGGCTTTGAATTCGCCCCGCTGAGTCTGAATGCCAGCCAGTACCATCAGGGCCGGGACGTGGTTGGCGTCCTGTTTAAGGAGGTCGTTGACTTGCGCCTCGGCGCGCATTTGACCTGGCGGATTGGTGGCGAGAGAAACCATCAGGACGAACCACTGGGCGGCATTGGTTCGGCCAAGTCGGGGGGTGACTTGGAGCGAGCGGCTCATGGCCTGACTGGCCTCGGGAACCCGGCCCAAACTGTAGGTGGCCCAAGCTAAGTCATAGAGCAAGTCCGCGTTAGTGGTCAATTTCCGGGCGCTCTCTTGGAGCAGGCTGAAGGCCCACAGGTGGTCGCCGGACTGAAAGGCCATTTGCCCCAGGAGATAGGCGACTTGGGGATCGTCCGGGGCCAGTTCACGAGCCTTCTTGGCCATGGCCAGACCCTTTTCACGGCTCCCAGGGGCGGCGACATAGAGCCGGGCCAGGGCGGCGGTGGCCAAGGCGGACCTGGGTTCCTGGCGCAGGATGTCCTCGTAAAGCAGGACGGCCTTATCCGCGGCACCGACCTTGGCGTAAAGATCGGCCAGGCGGGTCTTCACAAGCGAGTCCTCAGGATGATCCTGGCGGAGTTTTTCGAGGTCAGCGATGAGTTCCTTGGGTGGCTTGGTCGTATCGAAAGCGAGCACCGAAAGTCGGCGCTGGGCTTCGTCTTTGCCGGTGAAGTTCCGTCCCGCTGCCAGCGCCAACTGTAAGGCACCTTTGGCCGCCTCGGCCTGGCCGAGCATGTAATAAGTCATCCCCAGGTGAAACTGCACTTCCGGTTCCGTCGGGAGTTTGGCCGCGCTTTGCCGCAGCAGGGTCAACGCCGATTGGTAATCACCCTTGCGATAAAGGATCCAACCCAAGGTGTCCGCGACTGAAGGATCATCGGGCTGGAGGTCGTAGGCTCTGCGGGCCAGTTCGTGCGCCTTGTCCAATTGTTCGAGCCGCTCGGCATAGAGGTAGGCAAGGTTGTTCAACGCGGGGCTGAACCCGGGTTTGACCTTGAGCAAGTCCTCGTACGCCTGCCGGGACTTGGGATAGTCACCCAGCTCACTCTGGATCATGCCCATAAGCATCAGGGACTGTTGATTAGTTGGGCTCTTGGTCAGGACCGTCTGAAGCTTCTCCACCGCCTGGGGCAGTTTCTTGGAGGCGACATACACCTGCGCCAGTTGGAAGTAGGGGGGCACGAGGTTAGGGTTCAACTCAATGGCCTTCAGTAAGGCGGTTTCCGCCGGATCCCAAAGCTGCTGCGCCACGAAGATTCTAGCTTCCAAGATTTTGAGATAGGGAGACTTGGGATAAGTGGCGATTTCGGCCTGAACTCGTTTGAGGGGTGCCGTGTAGTTGGTGGCCAGGAGATCCAATTCCACAAGTTGGGTGAGAGCCGGAAGTAATCCCGGGGCCAGTCGCAGCGACTCTTCAAAAGCAGCGCGCGCTTCGCGGGGCTTCTGCTGCGCGCGGTACACGAGGCCCATGAGAAACCGTGGTTGGAAGTTATCCGGCTGGGCCTTGGCATACCGAACATACACCGCCAAGGCATCATCCTGCCGGCCCAGCACTTCATAAGCTTCGGCAAGCATAAATTGCGCGCGGCCTAGCAAGACCTCCGTCTGGCCGGCGTCCGTGGGCGAAGTAGAACCTTTGGCGGTTGAACTCTGCTGCGCTGAGTTGGCCAGGTTCCGGCTAAGGATGAGGAGGTTGGTAACAGCGGAAGGCGCATCGCCGTTGCGCAGGTTCAGTTCCGCCAGAAGCAGGATGGCTTCGGTGAAGTTGGCATTCAAGCTGACGGCTCGCTTGAGATTAGTCAGGGCCTCCGGCAGATTGGTGTTCAGCAACTGGGCCCGGGCCAGTTCGTATTTGATCTGCGGCGTATTGGTCAACGTGCGGTCGAGGTCGCCGAGTTCCTTGACGGCTAATCGCGGCTTGCCGCCGGCGAGGTTGATCTGCGGGCGCAAGAGGCGCATGTCCAAGTTTCCGGGGTCGCGCGCTAACACCCGATCTGTGAAGGCCGTGGCCTCGTCGTATTGCTTCTCGCTCAGGGCGATCCGGGCCAGTAGCTTCCACGCCGGGAGATAGTCGGGAGCCTTAGCCGTTAGTTCCTGAAGCAGCTTCTTCGCTTCGTCCACAGCGCCGGTTCCAGCCTTGAATTCCGCGTATCTTACGCGCATCGGCGACCGCAGAGGTGCCAGGTCCGCCGCCGCTTTAAGCTCCTGCTCCGCGAGCACGAGGTTAGTCGCCGCCAAGTAAATGCCCACCATCGCGGCATGGGCGAAAGGTGACTTAGGATCCAAGGCGAGCGCCTGCCTTATTTCCGGTTCCACTTTCAACAACTCGCCGCGCCGGCGGCGGAACTCAGCCGCCGCCAGATGATAACTGGCCCGGTCCCCGGAGGTTTGGCGCAGCTTCTGCAGACGCTGTTCGGCATCGCTGATTTCGGCGGCGGTGAAGGAGGCATCGGCGAGCAGAAACACGGCCTGATCGTTCGTGGGGGAGCGGTCGAGGATGGCGACGGCCTGGGCACGGGCTTGATCGCGCTTACCGAGCGCAAGGTGAGCACCCCCGAGCCGGTAGCGCACTTCGTTGTCTTTTGGGTCCAACTCGGCCGCCCGGGCAAGAAATTGAAAGGCCGGCAAGGGCGAGCCTTGGTCGAATAAGATGATGCCGAGGTGGCGAAGGGCGGCGGCGTTGGTGCGATCCAACCGCCAGACGTTGAGATACTCGATGCGGGCGTTATCGAGGTCACCCGCTTGGTAGTAGCTAGCGGCGCGGCCGAGAGCCCGGTCCCGTTTGGCCTGCTTGGAACAGCCGACGGCACCCAGCAGACAGGCGACGGCCAACAGAACAGCGGCGGCCCTGACCCCGCGGGTCGTTGCCTTGGGCGTGATGGTTAGTTTCACAGTGATGTTTGTTTCTTGCGTTCGAGTTTGACCAAAATCCACAAAAGAGCAAGGAAGGGAACTAAAGACATTACAAAGAAGAGTGGCCCTCCGCGTCGGTGCAAAGGCGATTGCATGATGGCGGGATCCACCGCCGACGCCAAGGCCGCGAGGACATAGATGCGAAACCCGTTGCGCGCGATCGCCAAGGGGACCACCGCCAGGGCCAGCACGACGCGGCTCACGTTGGACCGCAAGAGCAAATGCCCGCCGATCACACTTGTGATGAACAGCACGAGGCTGGAGTGAATGCCACTGCATTCCTCGGCCACCTCGACGGCGACGCCGGTTAGTTGGAAAGTAAGTCCTTGACGGGACACGGTTGTGCCCGTGACGGCGAAGAGCACGGCGGCGGCCTCGGCACTGGCGTGCTGAAGGCAGACTTCCAGCCAGTGTGTCAGGAAGGTCGGCATAGGCACCATGAACACGAGAAACGCCACCGCGAAGACAATCGGGCGCAACGCTTGGCGGCCGAATGAGAGGAATGCGCCGCTAACTAGGAAGCAGAGGAAAGCGAAAGTCTGCAAGGACAGACGGTCAACCGGCGGTAGTGATCCACCGCGCGTGCTGAACGCCAGCAGGAGACCGAGGGCAGCCGCTCCGATAGCCAGTGCCGTAACTGCGAGCGCTGGGGAACTAACTAAGCGCGCCGGGAAGAGCTGGCGCTGCCGCCAGACTAGGTAGGCTGAGATAATGGGCACCAATAGAATGAAGGAGTACAAATCCGACTTGAACGCGAACTGCCCCAAGTCTGCCAGTGGTAACGCGAAGGCAGCACAGAGTAACAGTGCAAAGAGTGCAAACAGCCGGACGCGTCGCCGCCGGCCCTCCGGGCTGAAGCAGCCGTTGACCGCCGAATCACTGGCGGGCGGAACTGCGGTGACTGCCTTGGTGGGGTAAGGTTCCATATCAGTTACTATCGAGGTTCCTTCAAAACTCCGTAGCCGCCGACGTTAGGGCGTGTTTGAAAAGTCGCCCAGCGGTAGGGCGAGG
>CAINDV010000172.1 GCA_903847485.1 uncultured Verrucomicrobiota bacterium | reverse complement strand
GTTCATGTACACCAGTTTGCCCGGTGTCTTTTTTCCATGAGTCAACGATGCCTTTTTCCTCCTCCCAGCCCTATCCGCTCGGTGTCATTTAATTTGAGTCAACGCGCGAGTTAGGCTGCGTCAAGGAATAACCTTTACATTTAGGAAGCCGCTGGGCACGGTGTGGTCGGTATGGCCTCTATGCAGGAACTACGGAAGAAATGGCGGCAACTATGGCCGCACCTGAACGAGCGATCTAAGCGTATGTTGGCCGTGGCTGAGGCCGTGGAACTCGGGTACGGGGGCGTGTCCCTGGTCAGCCGTGCCTGTGGCCTGTCGCGTGTCACGCTGACCAAGGGGATCAAGGAACTGGCCACGCCGCCCTTGCCCGGGGACCGGATCCGGCGTTTGGGCGGCGGCCGACGGCGACTGACCGCGCGGGATCCGGGTCTGCCCAAAGTGTTAGAAGCGTTGGTGGAGCCATTGACGCGGGGCGATCCCGAGTCGCCGCTGCGCTTGACGTGTAAGAGCACCCGTAGGCCGGCCCGCGAATTGCGGGGGCGCCAGCACCCGATTAGCCACGAGAAGGTGGCGCAACTGTTGCGGGCGATGGACTACAGTCTGCAAGGCAATCGCAAGACTGAAGAGGGCGCGGATCACCCGCCCCGGGATGCGCAGTTTCGGCATATCAACAAAGCAGTGCGCCACGCGTTGACGCGAGGTTGGCCGGTGATTTCGGTGGACACGAAGAAGAAGGAACTGGTGGGCAACTTTGCCCATCGAGGCCGTCAAGGGCGGCAGAAGCAAACCGCCGAACGGGTGCAAGGCCACGCTTTTCCAGACCCGACGGTGCCGCGCGCCTATCCTTAGGGCGTTTATGACTTGGGGCCGAACGCCGGCTTTGTTAATGTTGGCACGGATCACGATACGGCCACCTTTGCGGTGGCTTCGATCCGTGGGTGGTGGCGCTAGGAAGGCCGTCCGTTATATCCGACGGTGCCGCGCCTGCTGATTACCGCCGCCGGCGGCGGCCGCCATGGCTACCGTTTGCGCCTATGGAAATTGGCGTTGCAGCGCCTCGTCGACCAGCTTGGTCTGGCGATTGCCGTCTGTCACTTTCCGCCCGGAACGAGCAAAGGGAACAAAGTGGAACAGCGCCTGTTCGCCTTCATTTCCTCCACCTGGCGCGGCGAACCGCGGCGCGATTATCAAACCGTCGTGGGCCTGATCGCCGGCACGACCACCGCCACAGGGTTGACCGTCACCTGCCGGCTCGATCGCCGCAAGTATGCAGTGGGGCGAAAAGTTACGGAGGAAGAGATGGCCGCGATCAACATAAAGCCGCTGCGCTTCCACGGCGAATGGAACTGCGTCATTCATCTCAGCCACCAACACAAGGTGTAAAGGTTAATACTTGACGCGCCCTTACTGGAGCCGTTTTTTAAGCACCATCATGTAGCGTTATGTATGCGCTCCCGTATAGTAAAGTGCGCGCGTTGGCTGGCGGCTCGCCAGGGATGTGATGAGGCTACGGCGGCGTGTGTGGCGGCGGCGCTCAGGGAAAGCTTGCCGCCTGGTGCGCCCGCACCGGTGGCAACGCCAGTGACCGCGATGATGCAGAACCTTCTGCGGGGGCTGCGCAGGAGCTCCGCCAGTGGTCCGCGGGGCCTTCGGAGAAGGCTTTGCCGGAGGGGCACTTGGTGCGTCTCGCTTGGCCGGAACATAGCGCCGGGATTGGCTCGGTAGGAATTTATTGCCCCCGTAGGGAAGGCACTTTACCTTCGATACTTGTCCGAAATGCGTTTTTTGGAAAATCGAGACAACTATGCGACCGGATTACACGAGGAACAAAACCCCCTTACTTTAATGGTGCCGGCGGAGGGGGTCGAACCCACACACCCTCACGGGTACCAGATTTTGAGTCTGGCGCGTCTGCCAATTCCGCCACACCGGCACATCGAACTACAGTCACTTGCGAACTACTTGCTGTGGGAGCTTGGCATTTGCTACAGATTTTACGACAGCGTTGCCGTATGAAACGCATGGCAACGCTGGGCAATCGAACTGGCTCAAGCTCACGGCAATATAAATACACCAAGGTTCTCGACAATCGCAAGCACGCAATTCGCGGCTACAGCCCCGCGGCCGCGGCGGATTCGCCACTATTTGGGGATGGGGTTACGCAGCCGGTGGCGGCGGCTGAGCGCTTTACCCGGCGCTGCGAACCGGCGTGCCGGGGGATTTTGTCTCCCCGCCGGCGCCCGACGTTCCCGCGGGTCCTATGAAAGTCCAAACCGGGACAGAGTGCTGGCGCCAGGCGCGGCGCGGGCTCAGGGCCGCGGTGC
>CAINDV010000171.1 GCA_903847485.1 uncultured Verrucomicrobiota bacterium | reverse complement strand
CGGTGTAGCACCCCCGGTGGGACAAACACCGTCCAACCTACCAAGATTCGGCCGGCTCGCCGCGCGCCGTTCGTAGCCCCGCCGGGCGCTCAGCCCCGCTGAGAACCCGTCACTCGCCAGTCTATACCATGCAACAAAAAAAGGTGGAAAACTCGATTTCCGAAGAATTTTGTCTCCCGCCCAGTTCAAGACGGCAAGCATTCCCATCACTCTGAATAAGGGAGCGAACCCGCTGGTCATCAAGACGAATAACCAGAAGAACCGCGATGTGCTGATCTGGGCGATCAATTGCGTGGTCGAGTAAGGGCGGCGTTCCTGCGCGAAGGGCATTGATTCACAAACCAGGAAAAGTGAATAACGAATGAGGCGGGACAACAAACTGATGGCCAGGTTCCGCGACCGGTGCGGAGCGGCAGCGAAAGGGCTGCGCCAGATGGCATGGGTGGCGGCGGTTTGGAGTATGGCCACGGCGACCCTGTGCCCCGCCTACGGTGTGGAAGAGAAGGAGCGGAGGGGACCAGCGACAGTCGTGGACCGGCCGCCGACGGGGGAGCACAATGACCACTACGTCGGCAACCGCGCACCGCTGCGGCCCGACGCTTTGCTGAAACTGCCAGTGGGTTCGATCCGGCCGCGCGGCTGGCTGCGCAAGCAGCTCCGGTTGCAGGCCGACGGTTTTCACGGCCACCTCGGCGAGATCAGCGGGTTCCTCAGGAAGGAAGGCAACTCGTGGCTTGATCCGCAGGGCCGGGGCGACCACGGCTGGGAAGAATCGCCATACTGGCTCAAGGGCTACCTGAACTGCGCCTACGCGCTTGGCGACGAGAAGATGATCGCCGAAGCGAAGGTGTGGATCGAAGGAGCGCTCGGCAGCCGGAAGCCGGATGGGTGGTTCGGCCCGGACAAGGGTCGCAAGGGCATCGAATCGGACGTCGCGGGTCGAGATGACCTGTGGCCCAACATGATCGTGCTCTGCTGCCTGCAGGACTACCACAGCGCCACGGGCGACAAGCGCGTCATCGAGTTGATGACTCGTTACTTCAAGTACCTGCACGGCGTGCCCGAGGACAAGTACCTGCTGGGCTGGTGGCCGAAGATGCGCGGCGGGGACAACCTCTACAGCATCTACTGGCTCTACAACCGCACCGGCGACAAGTGGCTGCTTGAGCTGGCTGAGAAGAACCACCGGCGCACGGCGCGTTGGGATGAGGATATCATCTACGATTGGCACAACGTGAACATCTCCCAGTGCTTCGGCGAAGGCGCCACTTGGTGGCTCCAGTCGCATGATCCCAAGGATCTGCAATCGGCCTACCGCAGCTGGGAGAAGGTGCGCGATTCTTACGGCCAGGTGCCCGGCGGGATGTTCGGCGGAGACGAGGGCTGCCGGAAGGGCTACGACGATCCGCGGCAAGCCATCGAATCGTGCGGCATCGTGGAGAAGATGCGCTCCGATGAAACGCTGATTGCCATCACCGGTGACCTGCTCTGGGCCGACGGCTGCGAGGACGCGGCGTACAACATGCTGCCTGCCGCGCTTACGGCCGACTTTACGGGCGTGCGTTACCTGACGGCCCCCAACCAGGTTGTTTCCGATAGACAGAATCACAATCCAGGTATCAACAACGTCGGGGCAAAGTTCGACATGAACCCCTGGAGCCACCGTTGCTGCCAGCATAACTGCGGCCAGGGCTGGCCCTACTTCGCCGAGCACCTGTGGTACGCCACGCCGGACAACGGACTGGCCGCCGTGTTCTATAACGATTGCACCGTAACCGCGAAGGTGGCCGACGGGAAGACTGTCACCATCGACCAGACCACTCATTATCCGTTCGATGAGAAAGTCACGCTCACGATTCAAGCCGGCGCGGCGGCCAAGTTTCCGCTCTACTTGCGTGTGCCCGGCTGGTGTGAGCGACCCGCTGTGGCAATCAACGGCAAGCCGGTGACCGTGGAGGCGGAGCCACGCCAGTTCATCGTGATCACGCGCCAGTGGGACAACGGGGACAAGCTCGAACTGACCCTGCCCACTAAGGTTCGGTTTCGTGTCTGGGAGAAGAATCACCACAGCGTATCGGTGGACCGCGGACCGTTGACATACTCGTTGAAGATCGGCGAGAACTACGTGCGGTTTGGCGGCAGCGACCGATGGCCCGCAACGGAGATTTACCCCACCACACCCTGGAACTACGGATTGATTCTCGACGGGGAGAAACCCGAAGACTCCCGCGTCAAGGTGCATCAGCGTGACTGGCCGGCCGACGACATGCCCTGGACCCATACGGGCACACCACTCCAACTGGAAATGCAGGCCCGGACCATTCCGCAATGGACGCTGGACCGGTATGGCCTGTGCGCGGTGCTACAGGACAGCCCGGTCAAGTCCGACGAGAAGGAGGAAACGATCATGTTGATCCCGATGGGGGCCGCCCGCTTGCGCATCAGCTCCTTCCCGGTCATTGTGGTTGGGGAGGTTGCTCACGAGTGGAGCAAACCCTAATCGCGGCGCGGCTTAGCCAGCGTGACTGACGAGAACCGGAGAGCAACTTACACATGACAGGGACCAGATATTCCGGAGCAGCCATTCTTGCAATGGCCGTCCTATTTTGGGCGTGTGCCGACCCGCAGTCGTCTATCGGCACATATGTAGCGCACTACATATGTGCCGATATGTGGTGAGGCGGAAGATGTGGTGCGAAGGACGCAAAACCCAATGTTCGCTTG
>CAINDV010000170.1 GCA_903847485.1 uncultured Verrucomicrobiota bacterium | reverse complement strand
GCTTGTAGGCCGGGTGCCCTCACCCGGCGTCCCGGTCTGTCTATAGTGAGAATTTGCTGCTTAAGCTGGCGGTGCGGAGCTGTGGCTAGGGCGCAAGTCGTTCGAGGTTCCAGTGGCCGTTGGCGTCGCGGACGTAGTTGAAACGGTCGTGCAAGCGGCTCGCGCGGCCTTGCCAGAATTCGATCCGCTCCGGCGCCAGCGCGTAGCCGCCCCAGAACGGAGGTAACGGCACGTCCTTGGGAAACCGCGTTTCGATCTCCTTCCACCGGGCTTCAAGGAACTCACGGTTGGGTACCACCTCACCTTGCGCAGAAGCCCAGGCTCCAATCCGGCTGCCGCGCGGGCGGGATTGAAAGTATTTGTCCGATTCCGGTGCCGTAAGTTTGCTCACCCGGCCGGAGACGCACACCTGCCGCTCCAAATCCGACCAGTAGAACACCAGCGCGGCGCGCGGGTTCCCGTCTAGTTCGCGGCCTTTGCGACTCTCATAGTTGGTGAAGAAGAGGAAGCCCCGCTCGTCCACGCCCTTGAGCAGCACGGTGCGCACGGAGGGCTGGCCGTCCGGATCGACGGTTGCCAGCGCCATTGCGTTGGGATCCACTGGCTTGGCCCCCAAAACCACCAGCCACCACTTGTAGAGGCCGATCGCCACGCGCCGCAGCCAGCCGCCGGGCGATTTCACCGCCGTCGCGTCCGCGAACCAATGTTGAAATTGCGCCATCGGGTCCGCCGCCAGCGACGCCCGGTGGAGCGAGCCGAGCGTGTAATCTTTGCGCAGATCAGCGATGGCCATGAGCGTCGGGCGTCGGGCGGTGCGCGTCAGACTGCCGCCGGCATCATGCCGGTCTGGCGGGCGTAGTTGAATAATCCGCCGGCGTCCACGACAGGCCGCACGTCACCCAGCGGCTTGAATTTGAAAACCCTGCCCGTGGCTGGCACGGTGACGGTGGCGGCGTCGAGATCCACGGTGACCACGTCGCCGGTCGTGAGCACGTCGCACAGACGCTCGGCGACTTCACAGGGATAGAGTTCGCCCGTGGCAACACAATTACGGAAGAAGATCCGCGCGAAGCTCTCGGCTAGCGCGATCTTGCACCCCGCCGAGCCGAGCGCGATGGGAGCGTGTTCCCGCGAGCTGCCGCAGCCGAAGTTCCGTCCCGCGATGATGATGGGATACGCCGCGTCCAGCGCACCTTCCCCGACGAAGCGGTTTGGGTAGAGCGATTCCGGCAGCCCGCAAAGGGCGTGACTGCCGAGCTTTTCGTATTCCTCGGCGATGGTGGGCACGAGGTTCAGAAACTGCGCCGGAATGATTTGATCGGTGTCAATGTTGTCGCGCACCACAAAGACCGGCCCGGTGAAAACTGATTGCATGGGCTGAATGTGGCGGGGTCGGGCGCGGTTTTCAAGCGCCGTCCACGGTACTACCGAACCCGGTGCATCGCCAGATTGTTGGATCGCCGGCCCCCGGCCCGGCGCGTTCGTACCCTGTCCCCGGAGCGTTTCGCGCCGGGCCGGAGGCCGGCGATCCGCATGCTGGAACCCCCATGGCACCGACAATCTGCGGGACGTCGGCTTGCGGACGGCGTTCCGACAACTCCGCCGTGGCGCGGGCCTCCCGCCCGCACTTGTCCGAGCGGGCGGCTCGCCCGTCGAACCGAACGCCAACCGGGACGGCGGACGAATGGAGCGGCAAAGCAAAACGGGCGAGGATAACTCCGCGCCCGTAGTCTGGAAGAGATTCTCCTCGCTTACAACTGCGCCATCGCCTGGTCCAGGACGGCATAGAGCGTGTTCATGGACGCCTCGGTTTCGTCTCCCATGTTCGAGATGCGGAAGGTGGTGCCTTTGATCTTTCCGTAGCCGCCATCAATCAGGAAGCCCCCGTCTTTCACCAACTTTTGGAGCTTGGCCACGTCCACGACTCGCCCGCCGGACCGGGCACCATTGTTCACGCAGGTGAGTGTGACGGACTCAAAACCCTTCTCCGGGAACAGTGTGAAGCCATGCTTCGCGGCCCAGGCGTGGGTCAGGCCCGCCAGTTTCTGGTGCCGGGCAAACCGCGCATCCAGGCCTTCGGCGAACATGTCCTCCAGCTTGGAAGCCAGCGCATGGATGTGCCCGATGCTCGGTGTGCTGGGCGTCATGCTGCCCTCGGCGTTCTTCTGGAACTCGACGAAGTCGAAATAATACCCGCGATCCTTGGCCGTCGCGGCCTTGGCGAGCGCGGCCGGCGAGCAGACAAACACCGCCGCGCCGGGCGGCAGGGCGAAGGCCTTCTGCGTGCCGGCCAGGAGCACGTCCAAGCCGAGCGCGTCGAACTCGATTTTCGTGGCCGTCATGGAACTGACCGCGTCCACGATGAACATCACGTCAGGATACTTCTTCTTCAGCGCGGCGATTTCCGCCAGGGGACTCATCACGCCGGTGGAGGTTTCATTGTGGATGACGGTGAGCGCGTCGAACTGGCCGGTGGCCAGTTTCTTGTCCACCTCGTCGGCGCGGATGGGCGAACCCCACGGCACCTGGAGCGCCTCGGCTTCCTTGCCGCAACGCTTGGAAACGTCCAGCCACTTGTCGGAGAACGCGCCGCACATGCAGTTGAGCACCTTCTTGGCGACGAGGTTGCGGACGGCCCCCTCCATCACGCCCCAGGCGGAGGAGGTGGAGATATAGACCAACTGCTTGGTGTAGAGCAGTTGCTGGAGCTGCGGTTGGATTTTGGCGTAGAGGTCTTTGAACCCCTGGCCGCGATGGCCGATCATCGGCCGGCAAAAGGCCTGGAAGGTCTTTTCGCTGACCTCGACCGGCCCCGGAATGTGCAATTTAACGTGTG
>CAINDV010000169.1 GCA_903847485.1 uncultured Verrucomicrobiota bacterium | reverse complement strand
CGAAAGGAAACGGAAGCTGGGCCGGAGGTTGAACCCCAACCACCGGCTGCAAATTCCAGTCACCCTTCAGTGCTCCGCTCCCCGCCTCGGGAAGCAGTGTTGTCGCCTTTCTTTTCGTGTGTTTCGTGTGTTTCGTGGTTCCGCCTTCTGCATGGATACGGCTCAGGCTCGCCGCCCGTCCGGTTGATCAGCGGACTGGCGCGGAAGGGTGAAGATGAATTTTGCTCCGTGAGCCGGTTCGCTTTCCGCCCGTATTTCGCCGCCGTGCGCAAGGATGATCGCTTTCACAATCGAAAGCCCCAGACCGGTGCCGCCTTGCTCACGGGAGCGGGCCTTGTCCACGCGAAAGAAGCGCTCGAAGACGCGCGGCAAAGCCTCCGCTGGCAGGCCGACGCCGTCGTCTTGCACGGAGATTTCCACGCCGCCACGGTCGGGCGCGCGGCCGGCGACCACCACCTGGCCACCCTGGCGTCCGTATTTGATGGCGTTGTCGAGGAGATTGGCGAGCACCTGCTGGAGACGATTCGGGTCGGCCGTCACGGCCAGTTCGGGCGTGTCATTGACGAGGCGGATTTGCTTGGCAGCAGCCAACGGTTCGTAATCCTCCATGGTCTTGGCCACGATGGCGCGCACTGCCACCGGTTGTAGATTCAACTGCACCCGCCCGGACTCCAACTCCGAGATGACGAGCAAGTCATTGACGAGGGTTTCCAGGCGGATGCTGTGGCGCTCGATCATCCGCAGGAAACGCTCGGCAGCGACCGGATCATCTTTCGCGCCGTCGAGGAGCGTCTCAACGGAGCCTTTGATCATCGAGAGCGGCGTGCGCAGTTCATGGCTGACGTCGGCGACAAACTCCACGCGGGCCTTCTCCAGGCGCTTGAGGCGCGTCAACTCATGGAAGACCAGGATGGCGCCGTCGGTCTGGTCGTAGGGCCCGGGGATGGCGGCGGCGTTGACCGCGATGAAGCGATCGGTCGCCCCGCCGAGGCGCAACTCCTGGCCGAGGACGCGCTTCGCCACCGGCAGGCGCGCGATGATTTCCGCCAACTCGTGCAGGCGCAGGACTTCCAGCGCGCTCTTGCCGCGCACGTCCCCCTCCACCTTGAAGAGTTCGCGGAAGGCCCGGTTGGTGAGGCGGATGTGACCGGCCTTGTCGAGCAGGAGAAAGCCCTCGACCATGCTGTCAAAGAGGGCTTCGTTGCGGGTCTTCTCCCGGTCGAGCTTCTCTTCGTAATGCTCGGTGACGCCCGCCGCCTTGCCGCGCAAGGCATGTTTCGTGTGCTCGTATTTGCGCCGCCACCAGAAATGCAGCACGACCAGCGCGAGCGTCAGCAGGAAGGTCAGGGTAGGCCACATGCGAAGAAGCTCAGGGGTTTTGGCATCGCAGTGCAAGGACAAAGGTCCGCGCCCTAGGCAGGTGCCACGAAGGATTGGTTCATGAGCATGTCACCGGGGCAGTCAGCCCGAGCGCCGCTCTGTCTCTCCCGCTGGGAGAGGGAGAAAGCTCTGTCCGCGTTGATTAACTACGTGGCGCGCTGCGATGGTCTGGACGCGGGCTGCGGAACTCCCTGCCCATGAACCGCGTAGTGGATTTCTCGCCGGAGCCTGGCAGCCCAGCAACCCGGCAGGCAGGGTGGCCTGCATTTCAGCAAGGACACTTGGAACTTGGTAGTGAGTTGTTGCCAATCGGGTTACGCGGCTGGTGGTTGCCAAAGCAGGTCTGACTGTGATGATGCGGCTGTCACTAGCGGGCAGGTTCACCGGGTATTTCCTGACTCCAGGCATCGCATTGCTTGTCTTGGAGCCTGAGCAGGGAGCGGAGCGGCTCGATCAGCCGCAGGCGGGTCCAGTGCTGCGGCACCACGGTGTAGGTAACGTGGAGCCGCCATGGAACCCCTTCGCGAGGGAAGTCCCGCAAAAACCATGTGTTGCCGTAGGGTCCAATCCACGACATATCCACTCTCAGAACCTCATTTGAGCCAGCGTAGTTTCTCCAAGCCATGCCTTTCTTGAACTGGATCCGTGCCCTGGCCTCGGAGGTGATCAGGCGCTGGGCCGTAAGATTGGTGAGTACGAACTGGGCCTGGACTCCGGCATGGCAGTTGGTGTCCAAGCGCTGCCAGTCCCAATAGCCCTTGAAGGTAATGGCAACGGGGTCGCGGTGCCTGGCCCAAGGCCGCCGCGCCACCAGCAGGCCGGCAAGAACCAGAACCGCGAAAATGACGAGGGTTGTTTTGCGCATGGACCAAGGTCCCCGGCTCTGAGCTGGGAAGTGCGGGGAGCGCGTCCGCCCCCGGCGTGATCCTCTCCTATTTCGGGGGCTGGGTGGACTCGAAGTTCTTCAGTGACTGCAACAGGGCGATGACATGGGCGTTGCCCGGATCGAGTTGGAGGCAGGTTTGCGCCACAAGCACGGCGTCCTTGGGCCGGTTCGTGCTGAGGAGGAGATTGACGTAACGGAAGACGGCTTCCGGCGAATACGGGCACAAGGCGAACGCCTGCCGGAACGCGAAGTCAGCCTCCTGGCGCATCCGCGCCTTCTCCGCGGGGGTCTTGGCGTGCTCAGCCCGCCAGACATAGAGGCCGCCGATGGCGCTACGGAGTTTGGAGAAGGCTTTTTGCGCGGCGGGGTCTTGCACATAGGCCCCCGCGTAGGTCACCGCATGGCGGCGGGAGCGGGCTTGGGCCTGGGGCAGATACGCCTTCTTGGCAAAGTCGCTGATGTCTTGCAGGGAGGAATTGTCCTGCAGCCAGCCACCCGTGAGTTCGGTGACGTATTTCTGCCAGTAGTCGTGGTCCGCGCGCACCACGGCTTCGCTCAACTCGGGCAGGGGCTCGCGGTTGAGTTTGAGAATGAGCCCGTGGGGCGAGAGATAGGGATACATCCAGTCGAGCGGAAAGCTTTCCTCGATGAAGAATTCGTGGCCGGGGTTCTGGTCGAAGATGCGTTTCACGAGAAGCCCGTTGATTTCCATGACGGCGATCTGGCCGCTGACTTGGGTCCGCCCGCTCGTATTCCGTACGTCTTCGCCGGGCTTGAGTTGGCCAGACTGGAGCCGTTGCTGGGCGTCTTTCAGGTAAGCTTGGAAGGCGTCCTGAGAGTCCCGATCCGTGGCAATGTAAATCTTGCTGCCATACATCCGGCGCAGGTATTCGAGGTAAATGCCGTCTGCCAGCGCATTTTGGGTGAGGACGAAGAAGGGTTTGCCGTCTTGGTGCGACTCGCTCAAGGCGGTGATGACGAAGCGGCCGGGGTCTGTGCCGCCGAAGTAAATGCTGTTGGTGGGAATCGAGCCGATGATGTCGCGGCCATAGCGGTGCAGCAGCGCGGCGTCCCAATCCAGAAACACCTCAACGGCGCCCAGCGTCTCGTGGATCGGCCCCCAGAGCGGACCGTCCAGCGCGGACGGGGGCGGGTTCCGTCGTCGGGCGGCCAAGCCGGTGATGTCCTCGAAGAATCTCCACGTGGCCGACCAGACGCCGGTCGGCGGGGGCTGCTGGTACGAGCGATAACGATGGGACTCTTGGCGGAGTTGTTCGAAGCGATTGGTCGCGGCAGGCAGGCGGTTCTTTTGGACGGCGTCGAAGAACTTCCACACCTCGGCGGGCACTGGGTTTGTCTCGATCCGGGCAAACTCCATCGCCTGCGCCCGTTTGGCGGCAGCGAAGCGCGCCATGTCGGGATCGAATTTCGAGGCGTCTCCTGATCCACAACCCGACAGGGTCAGGATCAGGAGCACGGCAGCCAAAGCAGCGAGATTGGCTTTCATGAATTTGATAGGGCCGAGCCGCCGCCCAGCACCGCGCGGAACTGCGCTTCGTCCAGCACGGGGACGCCGAGTTCGCGAGCCTTGTCGAGCTTGGAACCGGCGCTTTCGCCGGCTAGGACATAGTGGGTGTTCTTGCTGACGGAGCCGGTGACGTTGCCGCCGGCTTCGCGGATGAGCGCGGAGGCTTCGTCGCGGGAGAGTGTGGGCAGCGTGCCGGTGAGGACGAAGGTCTTGCCGGCAAACGGATGGGTCGGCGCTGCGCCGCTCGGCGCGGAACCGCGCGGTGAAATGCCGAGTTGGCGGAGGCGGGCCAGGACTTCGTGCCCGGCAGAACTGGCGAACCAGTCGAGCAAGGCGCGGGCAGCCACGGGGCCGACGGTCACCACGGCGTCGCGCAGAGCGGCGTCTTTCTTCTTGGAAGCCTTCGCAAAGCTGGCGGTGATGAGCCGCTGGCCGGCGGCGTCAGCCTCGTCCTTGCGCTTCTCTTCACGGAGGCGGTGCAGCTCCAGCACGTCGCGCAAGAGCTTGGATTCGGCAAGCGCCTCGATGGTTTCGTGGAACTGGCCCAGGTCGTAGGCTGTCTGCTCGCCGATTTCCACCACCGCCAGCGCGAGCAGCCACCGATGCAACGGCAAGGTGCGGGCGCGCTCCAGGGCTTGCTTCACCTTGGCGGCGTGCTTTGGGCCGAAGACGCGCGGTTCGTCGTCGGTGCCGAGGTTTAGCGTGGCGAGCTTTTCTTCCGGCAAGGTGAAGAGGTCAAGCGGTTCGCTGACGAGGCCGCGCTCCACCAGCTTTTCCGCCACGATGCCGCCGAGCGATTCGATATCGAGCGCCTTGCGCTGGGCAAAGTATTCGAGGCGACGGGTCTTCTGCGCCGGGCAGCCGGCGACGTTCTGGCATCGCCAGGCGACTTCTTCCGGCGTAGGAGAGGCGTCGCGCCTGTCTCCATTTTCAGCCCCATCCTTTGAAGTTAGAGACAGGCGCGACGCCTGTCCTACCTTTTCCTTCGCAATCGGCCCGCCGCACGCCGGGCATTTGCCGCCGAGTTGCTTCACCAAGTCGAACTCCGCCGCGCCGGCGGGGCGCTTGGCTTTGATCACTTCCAGCACTTCGGGAATCACCATGCCGGCTTTGCGAATGACCACGGTGTCGCCGATGCGGATGTCTTTGCGGCGGATTTCGTCTTCGTTGTGCAGCGTGGCGCGGGCGATGGTGGAGCCTTGCACGAAGACGGGTTCCAGTTCCGCCACGGGCGTGAGCACGCCGGTGCGGCCGACTTGAATGGTGATGGCGCGCAGCACGGTCTCGGCGGGCGTGATCCACGGGATCGGCTTGTGAACAATCGCGTCGCCGGGGGCGCGGGTCTTGGCCGGAATGCGCCGGGCATCGGCGCGGCGGTTGACCTTAAGCACGACGCCGTCGATCTCGTAAGGCAACCGCGTGCGGAGGTCGCGGGTGGCGTCGTAGCCGCAAACGACTTCGCTCGCATAGATGCGCAATACGGCTTCGAGGTCCGGGCAAACCCACCAGATGGCTTGGGTGGGAAAACCGAGTTGCCGCAGCGTCTCCAGCATTTCGGCGTGCGTGGCGAACTCGATGCCTTCGCACGCGCCGACGGCGTAGAAGACGGCGCTCAGCGGCCGGGCGGCGACGAGCTTGGGATCAAGCTGCTTGAGCGTGCCGGCGGTGGCGTTGCGGGCGTTGGGGAAAGCTTCCTCGCCCGCGGCGGTGAGGCGGGCGTTGAGCCGCTCGAAGTCGCGTGTGGAGATATAAGCTTCGCCGCGCACTTCCAGCAGCGCAGGCGGGGTGGCGGTCGGAAGTTGGAGCGGGATGGCGCGGAGGGTTTTGAGATTGGCGGTGATGTCGTCGCCCAGCACGCCGTCGCCGCGTGTGGCACCGAGTTCCAGCTTGCCGTGGCGGTAGCGGAGGCTGATGGACACGCCGTCCACCTTCGGCTCCAAGACGTATTCGATGCGCTCGTGGCCGAGTTGCTTGCGCAGGCCGGCGTCGAAGTCCCGGAATTTCTCCAGCGTCTGCACGTCTTGGAGTTGGCTGCGGCGCTCGCGGTCCGGCTCGGCGGTTTTGTCCGGCTGCTCGGAGGCTTCGATCTTCTCCAGCGACAGCATCGGTTGAAGGTGCTTAACCCGCTGAAAACCATCCGTGGGCGCGCCGCCGACGCGCTGGGTGGGCGACTCCGGCGTGACGAGTTCGGGGAAGGCGCGCTCCAACTCCTGCAACTCGCGGAAAAGCTGGTCGTAGGCGAAGTCGCTGACAGTCGGCTGGGCGAGGACGTAGTAAGCGTGGTCGTGGCGTCGGATTTCCGCGGCCAGTTGGGCGTGCCGGGTTGGGGCTTGAGTGAGATTCATTCGGCGGAACTAATAGCCTGAAATGGTGGGTAGGGCAGGCTTTTTCTTGGCGCGGAAGCGGTCTTAGACAGCAATTCTTCCAAATAACTTCTAGGTGGCCGCTTGTGTTTCAACGAGTTGTAAACCGAGTTTTTTGGCCTCGCGCGTCAAGTAGCGAAACCGATGCGCTTGGGCGTTGGCGGCGTACTGGCCCATATCCAAGGCCACGAACTCCTCCTGATACTTGAGCCTGTGGTGAGGATGCAGGCCAGTTTGCGAGCGGTGGCGGTCACCGCCTTGGTCCCCCTTTGCGCGCCTTCGGGCGGCGGTAGAACTGGCCGAGGACGATCTCGATGTCGAGCGGGGCGAGGCGGTCCCGAAGACGCATCGCCAGCGCAGTCACCTGTTGGGTGTGCGCCGCGCTTTCCTGTCGGTAGCTGATGAGGATCTTGGGCATGGGCCGCTGGGTTTAATCCCGTTGCCGGTCACGTTCCCGGCTGACTTCGGTGCGGAGCACAGGGTTGCGTGCGCCGGTTGTCGAGGACGGTGCTGAAACACCAGTGGCCTCCCGTGCATCCCCAAGTTGGTGGTGAGCGACACGGTTCCAGCGAATATCACACTTTGCAAAGTGTTGAATGGAGCAACGCCCACTGTTTTGCGTAACGCTTTCGCTCCCATCGCAACCGTCGTCTCCACCGACAACTTTGGGCTGCGCCGGGGGCCTCGTTTGCAATTCCCACCGTGCGCCCCAATGTTTGCCGGCCAGTCCGCTGATGAACCTCCGCAACCTACTGCACAACCTGGCCGTCGGCTGCTTCGGCGCGCTGGCGCACTTCGCTATCCGCCATCCCCGGCGCGTCTTGCTCTTGGCTGCCTTAATCACGCTCGCTGCCGCGCCCGGCGTGCTCCGCTTGAAGCTCCGCACTGACGGCCACGCGTTGGTGGACCGGGATGCGCCGGAGGTGCGCTACGATCGAACCTTGCGCCAGGAATTCGGCCTCGAGGATCAGATCGTTGTGCTGGTGCGTTCCGAGCATCCCGACGGCGTCTTCAATCCCACCACGCTTCAGTTGGTCCGCGACCTCACGACGGAGTTGGCGAAAATTCCCGGCCTTAACTCCAACACCATTCTGAGCCTCGCCACGGAGCCGGGTTTCCGCGTCCGCCCCGGTAACATGATCCAGGAGAAGTTGCTGGAACCACCGCTGAAAACGCGCGCCGAACTGGACCGCTTGCGCGAAGACTTGCGCCGCATCGAACTCTACACCGGCACGCTCGTCGGCCGGGATGGCCGCTCCACCGTGCTGCTGATCGGCACGCCGGCGGGGGCGAATCGCACGGAGCTTTATCAACAGGTGCTGGAGCGCATCGCGGCGGTGGGCCAGGTACCGGAGGACATCACCGTGACCGGCGCGCCGGTGGCCGAGGCGCTGTTGGGCAGTCACATCCTCGAAGACTTGGGCGTGCCCAAGCCCCTGCTCGGCACCACGACCCGATCGCACGCGGAATCGGCCGCGTGGCAATGGCCAACCAGCTTCTACGAACTCCGGCGGTTCGTCGCGCGGCGCGTCGGTCTGGTGGTAACGGCGGTGCTGGTGATGATGCTCGTGTTCTTTCTCAGCTTCCGCAACGTGCTGGCCGCGCTGCTGCCGCTGCCGGAGGTGGCGGCGACGCTGCTGTTCGTCTTCGGCCTCATGGGTTGGCTGGGTGTGCCGGTCTATCTCACGATTGCCGTCATGCCGGTGCTGCTCACGGCCATGTGCCTCACCGATGAAATCCACGTCTTCAGCCGCTACTTCGCCCTGCTGCGCGAGAAGCCCGGCGTGAGCCATGTGGAACTGGTCCGCGAGACCGCCGACGAAATGGTCTGCCCGGTCGTGAACACCACGCTGACCACGGCGATCGGGTTCTTGTCGTTTGCGTTTTCGCCGCTCGGGCCGGTGCGGGCGTTCGGAATCTTCACGGCAGTGGGCGTGCTCTTCAGCCTGTTTTACTCGCTGACGGTGATTCCCGCGCTGCTGGTGCTGATCGCGCCGGGGCGCTTGGCGTCCCGGCGTCCGACCGCCGACCGGCCGGGGCAAGGCTGGCTGGCGGGCGCGTTTGGGTGCCTGGCGCTGGCGGTGGCGCGGCGGCGGGCGTGGGTGTTCGTAGGGTTGGGCGTCGTGCTGGTGCTGACGCCCTTGGGTCTGCGTCGGCTGGTGATCCAGGACAGTTGGATTGACGGGTTTGATCCGGGCAGCGAATTCCGGCGGGCGACGCAGTTCGTGAATGACCAATACCACGGTATGCACCTGCTGCTGGTGAGCGCCGACGCGACGCAGATTCTGCGCGGGGAAATTCCGGCGGCGGACGTCATGGCGGGGCGCATTACGCTGCCGGGGAATCTGGTGAAAGACGCGGCACTGTTGCCCGGCAGTACGATTTCGTTCTTTCCCGCCAGCCTCGCCACCAATGCCGCGCCGCCACTGGTCTGGACCACGCACCTGGAAATGGCGTCCCGATCTGGCGACAAAATCGCCGCGCTCACGCCGATGGATGCCGCCAACACCGCGGCCCGGCAGCGACTCGGCACGGCGGGGAAGCTGCGTTTCGAACTGACCGCCCAATCGCATCTGCGGCCGGAGTTGATCCGCACACTCGGCGAACTGGCCGCGTTCATCCGCGAGCGCCGGCAACTCGCCGTGGGCGGCGTGCTCGGCCCGGCAGACTACTTGGTAACGACGCGCTTCATGGCCCGGCCCAGCGACCCGACCGCCCGGGCGCTGCCGCAGAACGCCGCCGAGACCAAGCTGATGTGGGATTTCTACCGCATCGGCCGCGGCCCGCAGCGATTGCACCAAGTCGTGGACACGAATTACTGGCGCTCGGTGACGACGATTTTTCTCAAGAACGCGAACTTCGTGGACACCGCCCGGCTCATGGCCGACATCCGCGAATATGAGCGCGAGAAACTGGCACCCCAGGGCATCCAACTCGGCTTTGCTGGGGACGTCGCGGTGAGCCAGTCCTTGATCCGCGGCATCGTCACCACGCAACTGCAATCGCTGATCTGGTCACTGGTGGGCATCTACGCCGTCACCGCGCTGCTGGGACGCTCGTGGTGCTGGGGCGGGTATTGCGTGCTGCCGAGCACGCTGGCGGTGGTGATCAACTTCGCGATGATGGGTTGGCTGGGTATCCCGCTGGGCGTGGCCACCTCGATGTTCGCCGGCATGACGCTGGGCATCGGAGTGGATTTTGCCATCCATGTGTTGGAAGGCTACAGCACCGCGCAGGCGGGCGGCCTCTCCCCAGCCGACGCGCTGAGCCGTTCGCTGGCGCTGACTGGTCCGCCGGTGCTCGTCAACACGCTGGCGGTGTCGCTGGGGTTCGGCGTGCTGATGCTCTCGCAAGTCCCGGCCAACGCGCGCCTGGGACTGCTGGTGGTGGTAGGTCTGGTGAATTGCTTCCTCGCCACGGTGCTGCTGCTGCCGGCTCTGCTCCGCGGGTGGCCGTTGGACGCGAATCCCCAAGCTCGGCGTCGCGCCGAAAACCTCGTCCCGCAAACTTCTCCGCCTCAGCGATTCCAAGAGTAGTGGATGACGTAATTTCGGGAGCTACGTCCGAACGGGCATGCGGAAAGTGTGCGCGCCCCGTTCCGCTTCGGAGTTCGGGTTTGGTTGGGTGACGACGGAACCATCCGTCTCCTATCCACATCGCAACAGCATGGATACGGTTACTTGTTCATTTCGCTGGCAGTGCTGACGCTGGCTTTGCAGCGAGGTTTGCGGCACAGTGTTGCATACATTTGACACCGCCAACGCCCTAAATACCAGAGTAGTAGCTCCGTGTTACCTATGATTACGTCCGCAGCACCACAACGCTCGCACAACGAACGGCTGAAAGAAGCCTCGCCCACGCTGGCCGGCACCATCGCCGCCACGCTGGCCGATCCGGCGTTGGACCGCTTTTCCGACGACGACAACCAGTTCCTCAAGTTCCACGGCATCTATCAGCAGGACGACCGCGACCGCCGCAAGACCGGCAAGTTCTACAGCCTCATGATCCGTGGGCGCATCCCCGGTGGCATCCTGGCGCCGGCGTCCTATCTCGTCTATGACGACCTCGCCACGCGCCACGGCAACAACACGCTGCGGATCACGTCGCGCCAGAGCTTCCAATTCCATGGCGTGGTGAAGTCACATCTTGGCCCGCTGATGAAGTCGTTGCATGAGGCGCTGCTGACGACCATCGCGGCCTGCGGCGACGTGGCGCGGAACGTCATGGCTCCGCCTACGCCAGTCACTAACAGCCTCGGCGCGCAGTTACTCGCCGATGCGCAGCGTGTTTCCGACGCCCTGGTACCTAAGACGCCCGCCTATCATTCGATCTGGGTCGAAGGTGTGCAACTCGACTTAGAGGCACCGGAGAACAAGCACTTCGCCGACCCGCTTTACGGCCAAGCCTATCTCCCAAGAAAGTTCAAAGTCGCCTTCGCCCTGCCGCCGCTCAATGACGTGGACCTGTTCACCAACTGCCTCGGCTTCATCGCCATCGCGGGCGACGCGGGCCAACTCCTCGGCTATAACCTCACCGCCGGCGGCGGCATGGGTCGCAGCCACGGCAACGGCCAGACATTTCCGCGCCTGGCGGATGTTATAGGTTTCCTCACACCGGGGTGGGTCATCGAGACGGCTAAGGCGGCGCTGACGGTGCATCGCGATTTCGGCGACCGCTCGGATCGCAAACACGCACGGCTGAAGTATCTGCTCGCAGAGAAAGGCGGGGCGTGGTTTCGGGCAGAGTTGGAGCAGCGGCTAGGGTTCAAACTGGAGGAGCCGAAACCCTTCAAGTTTGAGCGGCAAGGCGATCTCTTTGGCTGGCACCGGCAGCAGGATGGGCGGCTCTTTCTGGGGCTGTTCGTCGAGGCTGGACGCATCAAGGACCAGGACGGCTACCGGCTTAAAACCGCTTTGCGCCAGGTGGTGGAGAAGTTTCAACCGGAAGTCCGCCTAACTCCTTCCCAGAATCTCCTGCTGGCAAATCTCGGCCCAGAGCACCAAGCCGAGATCACCGCGTTGCTCGCGGAGCATGGCGTGGCGGTGGCGCAGCAAGCGACTGTCGTCCGCCGGGCCTCGATGGCTTGCGTAGCCTTACCGACGTGCGGCTTGGCGCTGGCGGAAGCGGAGCGGTTTCTGCCAGGGCTATTGGAACGTATCTCCGGACTGCTGGCGGAAGTAGGCTTGAAGGATGAGGAAATCATCATCCGCATGACCGGCTGCCCGAATGGCTGCGTGCGGCCTTACACAGCAGAGATCGCCTTGGTTGGCAAGGCTCCGGGCCGCTACCAACTCTACCTGGGCGGTAACGAGAGTAGCACACGACTGAACCGGCTGTGGCAGGATGTCGTGAAGGATGCCGAGATTCTCGACACGCTACGTCCGGTGCTGACTCGCTTCGTCATCGAACGCATCGGCCGCGAACGCTTCGGTGACTGGTGCGCGCGAGTTTTGTGGACGGAAACGCCGGCGGTGAAGTAAGCCATTGAGAGGCGAAGCGCGGAAGTCACTTCGTTACTTCGTTACTTCGTTGTTAAACCCATGCTCGCTGCCGCCGAACACAAGTCTCTAAACGCGCGTTTCACCACGCAGCCTGCCGGGGAGATACTCCGCTGGGCCAGCGATCGCTTCGGCCCGCGCGCCGCCATCGGCACCAGCTTCCAAGGCGCGGGCTTAGTGATGCTTCACTTAGCCAAACAAAGCGGCTTGAGCTTCCCGGTCTTCACACTCGACACGGGGTTACTCTTCCCGGAGACGCTGGAACTGAAGCGCCGACTGGAGGATTTCTTCGGCTTGGCCATCGAGGGGCTAGCGCCGGACTTGACCGTAGAGCAGCAGGCGCACATACACGGCCCGGAGTTATGGGCGCGGCAGCCGGACCTATGCTGCACGGCGCGGAAGGTTCTGCCGCTGCGCGATAAGTTGCTGGACCTGGACTGCTGGATCACCGGCCTGCGCCGCGAGCAGAGCGACACGCGGTCCGGCACTGGCATCGTGGAGGTGTATGTCTTCGATGAGGCCAGCGGGCGCGAGGTCGTGAAGCTCAATCCCATGGCTGCCTGGTCCCGCGACGCAGTGTGGCAATACATCAAGGACCACCGGATTCCCTACAACCCACTCCACGACCGCGGCTACCGCAGCATTGGTTGCTGGCCTTGCACCCGCCCCATCGCCGAGGGCGACAACGAACGCGCTGGTCGCTGGACGGGATTTCAGAAGGTGGAATGTGGCATCCACACCTTCATGCCTAAGAAGCTTGATTTTCAGATTTGAATCGCGAGGGATTTTCCGTCAGACTAGTTGACGACCACAAATGAATTTTAAGACTAATCTGGCCGCGCAAGATGATCCGCTGACTTATCAAGTCAGCGGCGAAGCCATGCGTGTGCATACGGAACTGGGGCCGGGGCTGGACGAGGTGTTCTACCATGAGCTTCTGGCCCAGCGGTTGGCAGCGGCGGGCCTGGACTGTCAGTCGCGCCTGCGGGAGCCTTTGCAGCATCGCGGGCAAACCGCCGATCACTTCGAGTGCGACGCGCTGGTGAACCGCGCGGCGGTGGTCGAACTCAAGGTGCTCGCCGCCGAGGACACCTTCACCCCGGAGCACCTGAGCCAGATCCTCTGTTACCTCAAGTTCTGGAAGACGGGGCGCGGTTTGCTCCTGGACTTCGGCAAGGAAAGCATGGGCCAGCGCCGGGTAGTCTTCAGCGAACGGCAAGTCGAGTTGCCCGACGCCGACGCACTTACCGCGCAAGCGCCGGAATCTGTCACCGACCGGCCGCTCGCGCTGGCGATCTTACGGAGCCTGACTCGCGTGCTGGAAACCCACGGCCTCGGCTACCGCGACACCACTTACCGCGGGTTAGTCGCTGCCGACCTCGCGGCGGAAGCCATCCCATTCACTGACCAACCCACCGCTCCGATCCGTTCTGGCGAAGTGCTGCTGGGCGAAGCTAAGTGCCATTGCGGCATCGTGGCCGGCAAGGCAGCGGTGCTGGTGCTGGCCTTGCGCAATCGCATCTCGACCACTGACCGCGCCGTGTTGCAGACCTATCTGAAGCATCTCGATTTGCCTTGGGGACTAATCGCCAACTTCGGCAAAACTCAGTTCGAGACTATGTGGGTCGCCGCCCCGCACCGCCGAACGACGGTGTCTTTCCCGGAAATCCATTCCCCCAATCCGCAGCCGTCGCCGAATCTGCGGGGAACTTAGATTCTCTTCACCAATGGACCATCTCTCTAAGCTCGAAAACCAATCCATCTACATCATGCGCGAGGCGTTCAACAAGTTTGAGCACCTGGCCATGCTCTGGAGTATCGGCAAGGACTCGACCGTCCTGCTCTGGCTGGCGCGCAAGGCCTTCTTCGGCCATGTGCCCTTCCCGCTTGTCCATGTGGACACTACTTACAAGATACCGAGTATGATCGAGTATCGCGACCAACTCTGCCGCGAGTGGAAGCTCAACCTAGTCGTCGGCGGCAACGAGGAAGTCCTCCGCGAAGGCCGCACCTTTCCCAACGGCAAGGCCACCCGCGTCGAGTGCTGCGGCACCTTGAAGAAGGATGCCCTCAAAGCCGTCCTGGAGAAACACCATTACACCGGAGTTATCGTCGGCGTGCGCCGCGACGAGGAGCCGACGCGGGCCAAGGAACGCTATTTCAGTCCGCGCGACAAGAACATGGAATGGAACGTCGAGGACCAACCGCCGGAGTTATGGGACCAATTCAAGACCGACTACGACAAAGGCGCGCACATCCGCATCCATCCGCTCCTCCATTGGACAGAACTAAACATCTGGGAATACATCCAGCGCGAGAACATGCCTATCATCCCGCTTTACTTTGCCAACGAGAAAGGCGAGCGCTACCGGAGTATTGGCTGTTACCCTTGCACGTCTCCAATCAAGTCCAATGCCCGCAACGTCGCCGAGATCATCGAAGAGTTACGCCACACTAAGACCTCCGAGCGCGCCGGCCGCGCCCAGGACAAGGAGAGCGAAGACGCCTTCGAGAAGCTGCGGCGGGATGGTTATATGTGAGTTAGCACGAGCAACCTAGAACCTCTATATGAGTAACCCAGAGAATCATTACCCGAGTAGCGAGGATGACCCGCTGAAGGAGTCCGCTCCGGTCTATGGTGCCGGAGTGTCGGAAGGGATCTATCCACTCCGAACTCCTGAAGACCAAGGCTGGGCTGATTTTCGCGATCAATGCCGCCGGCAGATGCAGCGCCCCCTAGCCATGAGGATTCGCTACGGCTTCTGCCGCCGCAACCGCCCGGCACTGGGCGCAGCGGCCACGCGCGCCTTCGACACGATGGCAGACTACCGCGCCTGGTGTGAGACCAACCTCCCCGGCTATCTCGGCCTCCGCCGCCCGCCCCTATGACTACCTCAGGATTCCAACCGGTGCAGGCGGTTGAATTGGCGCGGGCCTTCGAGGAAGAGGGCGTTGATTACCTGTTCATCGGCAAGAGCGCTGCCATCCTACTCGGTTACCCGTTCGTCACTCAGGACGTGGATGTGTTTGCCGATCGCACGCCGGAGAACGGTCGCCGTATCGTCCGGGCACTGACGCGAATCGGCTTCGCGCTAACGGCGGACGCGGAACAAGCCATCCTGGCCGGCAAAGATTTTGTGCAGATACAAACCGGGCCTTTCGATCTCGATATCATCTTCGCGCCCGACGGGATTCCCAGTTTCGCGGCGGCAAAATCCCGCGCACTCCTGCTGGAAGGCTTTCGCATCGCCAACCTCCGGGACATCATTGCCAGCAAACGCGCCAGCGGCCGGGAGAAAGACTTGCTCGACCTCGAGTACTTGGAGCGGTTCCGTCAAGAGTATGAGAAGCTCCATCCTACCCCACTCCGCTCCGCCGCCGACCTGGCTGCCCGCCGCTTCCCCGCGCCCTGACTGTCGCATGACTGCCGAACCTATCAACCGCCAACGGCCAACTGTAGTGGCGAGATTCCAGCCAGGGCGGGAAACCTATAGGCCGGCATTTCGGATTTCGGATTTCGGACTTCCTTCGGATTTCGGACTTCGGACTTCGGATTTCCGCCCTTCCCTTAGTCCATCCCAAAACGAAAACGGACGCCCGACCCTGGCCGAGCGTCCGTCGAAAACCACCCACCGCACCTTACTGCAACGCCTCGAAAACCTTGCCCACCATTGCTTCGCTGGGCTTGAGCGTCTTGCCACCCTTCTGCCACTTAGCCGGGCAGGCTTCGTCGGGATGCTTCATCAGATAGACGTTCGCCTCCAGCTTCCGCAGCAACTCGTCGGCGTTGCGCCCGACGTTGTAGAAGTTAATCTCCGAGGAAACCAGCACACCCGCCGGATTGATGATAAACGTCCCGCGCAGTGCCAGGCCAGAGTTATCGTCATAGACGCCGAACATACGACTCACCGTGCCCGTCGGGTCGGCGGCCATCGTGTAAGTAACCCCCGCCAGGAGCTTCTCCGTGTCGCGCCAAGCCAGGTGCGAGAACTTAGTGTCCGTGGACACCGAGATGACCTCGGCCCCCAGCTTCTTGAGCGCCGCGTGTTTCTCCGCCAAGTCCGCCAGTTCCGTGGGGCAGACGAACGTGAAATCCGCCGGGTAAAAAACCAGCACGGTCCACTTGTTCCTCTTCTTCAACTCCGCCAGCGACACCTTGCCAAACTCGCGCTTGGCAGGATCGAAGGTTTCCATTTCAAACTGCGGCACTTCCTGGCCCACGGCCACGACCCGGTTTTCACAACTACAATCACAGTCACAGTCACACATAGTATTTTCTTTCGATGGTTTATTAGTTCAGTCTCCAGACGCCGACGGTTAGTTCCGCCAGCGTTCCGGCTGCTCAAGCGGGCAACAGAGCGGATTTGGGCCGATTGTCAACCTGCCCAGCGCACTTTTGTTTCAGCCGTGTCCGTTCAGTCAGAATCCAACGCACAGGTATGGAGCGGCGAAGCCGCAACCAAACTGGAGCGCCGGTTTACAACCGGCTTGGCGCGGTGGATCGTTCAAAGCCGGTTGCAAACTGGCGCTCCACTTCGGTTGCGGCTTGGCCGCGCTATGCCTTTGGGTCAAAAGTCAACTGCATGGATACGGCTTAGCGTGACCCTTCCCCACACAAGATGAACTCCACTCCCACCTCCTCCGAACAACTCAAGATCGTCATCGTCGGCCATGTGGACCACGGTAAGTCCACTTTCGTCGGCCGACTCTTCCATGACACCGGCTCGTTGCCGGAAGGCAAGCTGGAGCAGCTCCAAACCATCGCCGAGCGGCGCGGCGTGCCTTTCGAGTGGGCCAATCTCATGGACGCCCTCCAATCCGAGCGCGACCAGAATATCACCATTGATACCGCGCAAATATGGTTCCACACTAAGAAGCGCCAATACGTCATCATTGACGCCCCCGGTCACAAGGAGTTCCTCAAGAACATGGTCACGGGTGCCGCTAATGCCGAGGCCGCGCTGTTACTCATTGATGCCAACGAAGGCGTGCAGGAAAACTCCCGCCGCCACGGCTATCTCTTGAATCTCCTCGGCATCCGCCAGATTGCCGTCCTAGTGAATAAGATGGACCTAGAAGCCTTCTCCCAAGCTCGCTTCGACGCCATCGAGACCGAGTATCGTCGCTGGCTCGTCTCTATTGGTGTCACGCCCAAGGTCTTTATCCCCATCGCCGCCAAGCACGGCGATAACATCGCCACCCGCAGCGCTAACATGCCTTGGTGGACCGGCCCCACGGTCGTCGAGATACTCGACGATTTTCGCGTCGCCCAGCCACTCATCGGGCAGCCGCTGCGCTTTCCGATTCAGGACGTTTACCGCTTTGACGAACGCCGCATCCTGGCCGGGCGCGTCGAGTCCGGCACCGTAAGTGTCGGCGACAAACTCATCTTCTATCCAACTAATAAGACTAGTGTCGTCAAATCCATCGAACGCTGGAGCGCGCCGAGAAGCGACACCGCCAGCGCCGGCGAAAGCATCGGCATTACTCTGGCGGAGCAAATCTTCGTCGAACGCGGTACGGTTGCGGCGCACGAGAACGCCCCGCCTTACGAACTAACTCAGTTCAAGGCCCGCCTCTTCTGGCTTGGCCGCAAGCCGTTCGAGCAGGGCCGCACTTACAAACTCAAGCTGGCCACCCAGGAAGCCGAAGTCTCCATCGCATCCATAGATCGCGTCCTCGATGCCTCGACGCTCGACACCGTCGGCACTGCCGGCGCTGCCATCCAGGTCGGCCGGCACGAGGTCGCGGAACTAACGCTGCGCACTAAGCGCCCGGTAGCCTTCGATACTATTGACGAGATCGTAGCCACGGGCCGGTTCGTCATCGTGGATGGCTTCGACGTGGCGGGCGGTGGCATCATCGTGGCGGATAACTACCCGCGCCGCACCGCTAACTCGCAGCACAAGAGCGAGAACATTTACTGGAGCACCGGCAAGGTTACCCCGCGCCAGCGCGCCTTGCGCAACAGCCATCCGGGCTGCGTCGTCTGGCTTACTGGACTAAGTGGCTCCGGTAAGTCCAGCATTGCCGTCGAACTCGAGCGCGAACTCTTCAACCGCGGTCAACACACTTATATCTTAGATGGCGATAACATCCGCCACGGACTGAATAAAGACCTCGGCTTTTCCCCCGACGACCGGTGTGAGAACATCCGCCGCATCGGCGAAGTCGCGAAGCTCTTCGCTGACTCCGGCGCGGTTTGCATCACGGCGTTTATCTCGCCTTACCGCGCCGACCGCGACCTTGTGCGGGCGATGCTCAAGCCGGGGCAGTTCGTCGAAGTCTTCGTTAACGCGCCGGTGGCCGTCTGCGAACAGCGCGATCCGAAGGGTCTTTATGCCCGCGCCCGCGCCGGTGAGATCAAGGAATTCACCGGCATCTCCGCGCCGTATCAGGAGCCGCTGGCACCGGAGGTGGAGTTGCGCACCGACCAACTCAGCGTCCCCGAATCGGTCGCCCGGCTCGTGGAATACCTCGACCGCCTCTCCCCGCAGGAAGACGAAGGCGTTTCGATCTGATCTCCTCCCGAACCGAAAAGATTGCCTCCTATGTGCCATGCTTTCGAGGCAGCCATCGAAAGCACGGCTGCTGCCGTCGAGGCTCGGCAGGAGCCTCGCCCTACCACGGCAGGCTTTTCAAACAGGCTCTTAGAGCTTCGGCGGCGTGCGCGTCGGGGATGGCGCGTGGCGCTGGGCTTCGCGCAGCAGGCTCAGACTGGTAACCCACGACCACAGCCAGCTTGCGCCGAAGAGGGCCGCGCCCCAGTTACCGGCCCAAGCACACGGAGGCAGTGCTGGTTCGCCCATTCCGGCGCGCAGTGGATTCAGGAACAGGGCGCGATACATCCAGAACACGATGAGCGCAAAGCCCGCGACCGACAGGAGAAGCTGGCCCGAGCCGGCCAGGAAGCGCCGCCCCGCCACGGAGCCGAGGCCGGGCGTGGCGGTCTGGTTGACGATTAAACAGGTCCAGGCTTTGCCGGGGCTAACGGGCGGGGCGGAAGAGAGTTTCATACGCCAGCACCATCGCACCGATCACGATCGGGGCTGTGAACAGCACGCCCACGCCGCACGCCAGCAGGCCGGCGCAGTTGACCAGGCCGCCTAACAGTAGCAGCGCGAAGACACTCCACCAATGCCGCGATACCTGCCGCCAGCTCGTCTTCATCGCGGTCCAGAAATCCAGTCGCCGGTCTATGATGAGTGGCAGCGTGAACACCCAGTTGGTCGTGAGAAAGACCAACGGAATCAGGCCGATCAGCATTAGAACGCCACAGGCCACGAAGACACCGACGCTCGGCTCGCGCTGCTGGGCCACCGCCGGCACCATCCCAATGGCCAGCACCATCATCGCCGGAGCTAGGCACAAGCCGGACAGCAGGGAGGTGACAAGCTGGCCCAGGAACAGTTGCCCGAAGTTGGTGCGGAACCCGATAAACACGTCGCCTACCGCCGTCGGCTGTCCCCGGTTAGCCAGTATGAACACGTAGAACAGTCCGCCGATGAGCGGACCGCCGATGACCAGACTTACGATGGAAAAGATCATGCCGACGAGCGGTATTGCCCCCAGCACGGCCAGCGCGAGAAGGATGGCCCCATAGACAAGCGTCGCGGCAAACAGCAGTCCGAAGTTCGCCTGGAGCAACCGCCAGCCGCCGCTGAGGCAGCCCGTGACGTCGAGGTCGTAATCATCTTCTCCCACCACCGGCGGTGGACTGTTGGCGGGCGGTACCGCGAACGCCGGCGGTGGTTGGGCACCCACGGCGTCGGCAAACTCCGGCACAGCACCGAGCGTCTGCCAGTCCACTGCGTCGTCCGCCCGGACCTGGCTGCCCGCGTTGAGCCGGCCCTGAGCGATCCATTGGCGGACTTGCTCCGCGCTGATCGGGCCGTATTCCTGTCCGTCTCCGCCGATGATGCGATACATGGATTGCTTTGGAGTTGAAGTCGTGGCGACCCGTCAACTGAACTGCGCTTTGATCTCCGGCTTGTTCAGCACTACCAGCGCCCAGATGCCGAACGGCAGGCCGAGCAGACAGCACGGCGAAAGACAGGGGATCATGGCGAGAATGCTGATGGTGTAAGCGAAGGTGTAGCTTTGAAGGTTCTTCATCTTCACCGCGCCCAGCGTGATCAACGTGCCCATCGTCAGGCTGAATACATCACTCACCAGGCCCAGTGGACCGTTCAGCGCGTTGAGCATGGTGAAGATTTGCTGGAACTGGGGGTCAGGCGACGGAATGATTTGGGCGGTCCGGAAGCCCAGCACGACCGTGAGATGCATGACCAAGCTGCCCACCGACATCAACAGGCTGAGGATGCCAGTGACGAGCAAACCGACGGCCGGACCGCTCACCCGGCTTTTCGCTTCCGCTTCGCTGGCGACTCCGCCAGCGTAGGGGGCGGCGCCCAGCGGCGCAGGCGTGCGGGGCGGAGCGGCGACAGGGCGCGCCCCGGCGAATTCGGGGAGGCTGGTCAACTCCCGCCATTCAGTGGAGGTTTCTTCGCGGATCTGCGATTGCGCGCTCAAGCGGCCCTCGGCGATCCACTGGCGGATTTGATCCGCGCTGACCGGGCCGTATTCCTGTCCGTCGCCACCGATGATATGATACATAGGTTGTTTCGTTTGAAGTTGCCGTGCCGTTTTAGGCCATCGGGAGCCAGAGTGCAAGCTTGCTCAGGGCGAGAGTTGCGCGGCCAGCGGGAACGGCAGGTTCCGCGCGAGGCCAAAACCGAGCATTACCGCCAGCAGCGCCCAGATCCAAAACAGCGTCAGCGGCTTCGGCGGAACGCGGCGTCCGCAGCACCGCACCCAGAGCCAGCGGGCGGCCAGCGCCAGGAGCACCGGTGCCGCGAGGACGACGAGCGCGTTGAGTCGCAACGCTTCGCTGACGTGGCCGTGGAGGAGTTGATGTGTCGCGCGCAAGCCGCCGCAGCCGGGGCAGTTCCAGCCCGTCAGCCGGTGAAACATGCACAGCGGATAGAACCCGCTCCGGTTGGGATCAAAGAAAAACAACACCGCCGCGCCGCCCGCGCCAGCCACGGCCAGCAACGCCCAACCCCACCGGCGCAGCCAATTCAGGAAGCGGTCGGGCATCGTGCGGCGGGAGTCGAAATTCCGAAGCTCGAATGGCGAATGACGAAAGAATGACGAAATCCCAAACTGGCTCTGCCAGAACCAAATCGCTGGCAGAAAAATGGCAGGTGAAAAATGGAGAGGCTTCCTCGCAACCCTGCGCCGGAAGGGCGACGCTCCTGCGGAGCCGCGTCCCAACCGGAGCGCCGACATTCTTGTCGTCCAGTCCGTGCAGTCCAGGATCTCGCCGACAAGAAT
>CAINDV010000168.1 GCA_903847485.1 uncultured Verrucomicrobiota bacterium | reverse complement strand
TTACAGATGCCCGGTCAAGCGGCCGATTTTGGGTGAGGAGGCGATTCCCTTGCCATCGGCGAACACCCGCAGGCCTTTGCCTTTGCCATAACGTTGGCCCGTCTTGTCCCAGAGAATGGTCAACGAGTGCCCGTGGTAGGGGATTCGGTCGAGGCAGAACGCATCCCATTCCGATGGCACGAGCGGGTTGACCTCGACGGTTTCGTCCGGACGTGGCCGCAGGCCGATGAGCCCGCTGATGACGAGGTCGCAATAGGTCGAGTGGTTGTAATCTTTGCCGCGTTCCTCGCCGCCTTTGCCGGCGTCCCAAGTGCCATCCTTCCATGCCTTCAAACGCGTTCGTGAGATCCAATCCCCGTTGGCCGGATTCAGGTTTTCATCAATCCACGGAACGACACGGCCATCATCAAGTTTGCGTTGGTGGGATTGCGTGTAGATTTTGAGCAACTTGAAATAGTCCTTTGCGCCGATCGCGTCCTGCGGCGGGCCATTAAGCAGATTCGCCAGGCCGGTGAGTGTGACGGACGTTGCATAGGGCCAGCTCGGGCCGTTCCACTGGCATTCGTGCCCAGCATAGGCGAGAGCGAATTTCGGATGCCGTTGTTCGGCAGTCGTCGGCCCAAACGGAGCGTAGAATCCTTGCGGGTCCATCACCTGTTTCCACGCCACGGCAAATTGCGGGCCGGGGAGGTGGAAATACCAGGGCGTGAAGCCGTGTTGCTCGCGGACATTCGCGAGGGGTTTGTTTTCCCCGCGCGGCAACACCTTGAAGAACTGCGCGTCCGCGTCCCACAATTGCTTCTGAACGAGTTCCTTGATGGCCGCAGCTTTCTCGCGATAATCGCGGGCGATGTCCGCCTTGCCGGCGAGTTCCGCGATCTGCGCAATTGCGAGCGTGTCACCGAACTGATAGCTGTTGATCGTCGCGCGGTAGCCGCTGCCGCCGATCGAAGCTTCCATGCCGTCGCGATCGTCGATCTGCCAGTACAGCCCGTTCGCATCGCGATGTGACTTTTCCCAGGCCTCGTAGTTCGCCATGAGGTCCGGAAGCAACCCGATAGCGAACGATTTGTTGCCGTTGGCGCAGTAGCGCGCCCAGATCGAATCCGCGGCCCAGAAACTGTAGCGTCGCGGTTCGCCGCCGCCACGGAACCAGAAGACCGAGTAGTCGTCCAAGTACTTCGGATCACTGAGCCAGCGTCCTTCGTAGAGGTGATGCCCCGCAGCGCAACTGATCGAGTTGTATTTTCCAGCCCAACTGACCTGCGGCAAAAACTCGTCCACGATGAACCCGGCGGGCGTCTGCTTGATGTGTTTCCGGTAGGTCCACCAGCGGAAATAGTATGTCGTCTGGATGTCGTTATCCGGGCAATCGAGCAGCGGGATGTTGTCCTTGAGAAAATCCCAGGCCGCCGTGTTCGGGTAGTAGCCACGGTAAAGCTCATGGTCGTTCTTGTTGAAATCCTCGATAATATGGCGAAACGATTCCGCCTTGAGGACGAAATCAGCGGGCTTCGGCGCGGCGGCGCCGCTAACTGTCGCAATCACCAGCGCCAAGGCGGGGATTGTTAGCATGGCCTTGTTTTTGGATATGTTCATCGTAATTCCCTTGAAACTCCCGTCATCAGTAGGGCCAACGTGGCAGCCATCACGGCCAGGCTTCGACCTTTGTTCATGGTTTCCATTGTTGATTTAGGATGTTGTGTGGACGGTTCATTCCGCCTGTGGGATTGTGCTTGGCTGCGGCACACTGTGGCCGGATTTCTTCGCTTGGTCCAGCTTCGCTTTAAGGCGTTTTACCACCTCGAGGTGCTTGAAGTAGAGGTCGTTGGTCTCGCCGGGATCCTGATCGAGATCATAGAGTTGGCCGGGCGCGGTGGGGGACCTCTCCTCGAGGGCATAGGGCGCCAGGGCCGGTGTGTCGTAGCGGTTCCCGCCCGATCCCTTGTGGTCGAGGTACTTCCACTTTCCCTCACGGATGGCGAGGGCCAAGGAAATCGTTTGATGAAGGGTGAACTCGCGTATCGGCTTGCCGCCGTCCTTGCCTAACAGGACCGGGAGCATGTTGACACTGTCCTCGGCTGCATTGTCCGGCAAGCGGGCACCGACGAGCGCCGCGCAGGTGGCCATCAAATCCGTCAGGCTGATCGTCTGTGCGGTCCGGGTGCCGGGCTTGATCCGGCCCGGCCAGCGCGCGATCATCGGAACTCGGTGACCGCCTTCCCAGTCGTCCCGCTTGATGCCGCGCCACGGGCGGGCGCCGTCGTGTCCGTAGTCCTTGCG
>CAINDV010000167.1 GCA_903847485.1 uncultured Verrucomicrobiota bacterium | reverse complement strand
CTGACCGCTGATTGCTGCCTTCCCTTTTCCTGAGTACCTGAGTTCCCAATTCGTTTTCTGAGTTTCTGAGTTTCGGCTTCTGACTTCTGAGTTTCTGAGTTTCGGCTCCCGCCCATGCCAACCAATAACCGGCGGTTGACAACCAACAATCGAGTTTGGTAAATCCAACGCCTGACGACTTGTTCAGGCGGCTTAAACCGCCCCAGTGCAAGCCCGGACCCCGGATCAGATGCGCCGTGTTCTCCCATTGTGCGGGGGAAAATGCCGGACACGGAGCAAACCGATGCGGGGATAACGTTAATCCCGGCTGGTTCTCAATGACGAGGGCCTGAAGCCAGGTAAGAACGAAGCAAAGACGGAGTAACAACGAACCTAAAACGGTCCTGGGACGGAGCCGCCGGCGGCCGGCCGGGGACCGACGGAGAACCAAAAGTATGGCAGACGTGATTGTTAATCCAGTGCTCAAGAAGATTCACGGCAAAATCGGCGGGCTGGTGTTCAAGAAATACGGGTCCGGGACGATCATCGCCCAGACGCCCGGCCAGCGGACCACCCCGCCCACCCCGGGGCAACAAGCGCAGCAGGAACGCTTCAAACTCGCGGCGGTCTATGGCCACACCGCCCTCGCCGACCCGGTGACGGGTGCCCTCTACCGCGCCCGCGCCGAGGCCAAAGGTCAGCCAGTCTTTTCCGTTGCGGTGGCGGATTTCTTTAACGAACCGGTGGTGGACGAGATTGACCTAACTATGCAGACAACAACCACGCCGAAGGCGTGGCCGGCGGCGTAGAAAAGGCGTCGCGCCAGTCTCCACCCTCATCCCTTTACCTCACCGAAAGGTGTCTGTACACAACCACCAGAAACCGTCTGGAAAAGCCGTTCCAGATGATGTCAGAGACAGGCGCGACGCCTGTCCTACTGTGTGGATACGGCTTAGGAAATCATAAACAAGATGCTATCTACAGCGCACAAGCTACACTCCTATGCTCAAGTCTAAATCCATTCTGATAACTGGTGGGACGGGATCACTCGGCAAGAAACTGACCGAGATTCTCCTCCGCGACCATCCCGAGATTCAACGGCTGGTAATATTCTCCAGGGACGAGTTGAAACAATACGAGATGGCCTTCGTCTATCCCGAGGACCGATACCCGCAAATGCGTTACTTCATCGGTGACGTTCGGGATGCGACTCGTTTGAAACGAGCCATGGAGGGTATTGACACGGTGATCCATGCCGCAGCGCTCAAACAAGTGCCCACGGCTGAGTATAATCCCTTCGAAGCCGTCAAAACCAACGTCCTGGCGCCCAGAACGTCATTGACGCGGCCATGGACAGCGGGGTCCAGCGCGTCGTCGCGTTGAGCACCGATAAGGCGGCCGCGCCCATCAACCTCTACGGGGCCACCAAGCTCTGCTCCGACAAACTCTTCGCTGCTGCCAACAACTTCCGCGGCCATCGCGGTATCCGCTTTTCGGTCGTCCGCTACGGCAACGTCATGGGTAGCCGGGGCAGCGTGATCCCCTTTTTCCTGGAGAAACGCAAAACCGGCGTGCTGCCGATCACGGACGAGCGCATGACCCGGTTCAACATCTCGCTGGAGGAAGGCGTGGAACTGGTCCTGCAAGCCCTCGACACGATGTGGGGCGGCGAACTGTTCGTGCCCACGATCCCCAGCTACCGCATCACGGACGTGGCAGAAGCCATTGGGCCGAACTGCGAGCGCATAATCACCGGGATCAGGCCTGGAGAAAAGCTGCACGAAGAAATGATCACCGAGACGGACGGTCACAACACCATCGAGTTCGACCGCTACTTCGTCATTCTGCCCGTCACGCCGATCTGGAACCCGGAGGAGTACCGGAAGGCGTTCAACGGACGCCGTTGTGACTACGGCTTCAAATACAGCAGCGCCACCAACTCCGAATGGCTGAGCGTAGAGCAGATACGCGAGTTGATCCGCCGGCACGTTGATCCCGCCTTCACTGTTTAGTCCTGCTCACTACGGCTGGTCTTCTTACCATGAGCATTCCCCATCTGCCCCCGCTGCCCTATGGCCGTCAGTTGATATCTGAAGAGGATGTCGCGGCTGTTGCCGAAGCGTTGCGCGCGGACCTACTAACCACCGGCCCGCGCTCCGCCCAGTTTGAGCGGCAAATGGCGGAGATGACCGGGGCCAAACACGCCATCGTCGTGTGCAACGCCACCGCAGCGCTGCACCTTGCAATGCGCGTGGCCGGTGTGGGGCCAGGCGACCGCACGGTGACCAGCCCGAATACCTTCACCGCTTCGGCTAATTGCGCCGCCTTCGTCGGCGCGATCCCGGACTTTTCCGACATAGACCCGGTCAGTTACAATCTCGATCCCGTAACGTTGGCGGCTGGTTGGAAACCCGACACCAAGGCCGTCGTGGCGGTGGACTACGCCGGGCAACCCGCGAACCTGCCGGAGATCGCCCGTGTAGCCAGAGCACACGGCGCGGTCGTTATCGAAGACGCCTGCCACGCCGTTGGCGGGGCTTTCTCACACGAAGGCCGCGAGTGGAAAATCGGCGGACATCCGTGGGCGGACCTGACCACCTTCAGCTTCCATCCCGTCAAGACCATGACCACCGGCGAGGGCGGCATGATCTTGACGGACAACGATGAGTATGCCGAGCGCGCCCGCATCCTGCGCACCCACGGAATCGTGCGGGATGCGCGTTACTTCACGGGTTTGGGCTGCGACGAGAACCCGGCGTTTGCCGAGCGCGGACCGTGGTACTACGAAATGATTGATCTCGGCTGGAACTACCGCATCACCGATTTCCAGTGCGAGTTGGGCATGGCGCAGTTGCGGCATCTGCCGCGCTTCGTCGCGCGCCGCCGCGAGATCGTGGCGCGTTACAACGAGGCCTTCGCCGACGTGCCCTGGCTGAAGCTGCCCGGCCTCCAGCCACCAGCCCGGCCCGAGATGACCTCCTGGCACCTCTACACGCTCCAGTTTGATTTCACCGCACTCGGCCGCACGCGGACGCAGGTCATGGACGTGCTGCGCACCCAGTGGGGCATCGGCACGCAGGTCCTCTACATCCCGGTGCATCTCCAACCTTGGTACCGTCACACCTACGGCTACGGTCCCGGCAAGTGCCCGGTGGCCGAAACCTACTACACCCGCGCCTTGAGCCTGCCGCTTTACCCCGCCATGACCGACGCTGACGTCGAGCGCGTGGTCAAGGGCGTGCTGGAGCTTTCCTGAGCCATGAATGTCGCCATCATTCCCGCCCGTGCCGGCAGCAAGCGGATCCCTGAGAAGAACATCCGGCCCTTTTGCGGCAAACCCATCATTGCCTACGCCATCCAAACCGCCAGAGACTCTGGTCTTTTCGACCGGATTATAGTCAGCACTGAGTCGGACAAGATTGCCCGCGTGGCCACAGGATGGGGAGCTGAAGTTCCCTTCCGACGTCCGGCGGAATTGGCCACCGATTTTGCCACAACGACCGACGTAATCCTTCACGCCGTGCAATGGCTCAAAGAAAATGGTGGCTGCGATTACGCCTGCTGTATTTATCCCACCTCACCGCTCCTCACGCCCCAGTTTCTCCGCCGGGGATTTGAACTCATGCAGGAGAAGGGGGCTGGTTCGGCGATCAGTGTGACGCGATACCCGTATCCCGTCCAGCGCAGTCTTTTGTTGGCCAGCGATGGACGGGTGGAGATGGTTTGGCCGGAGAATGAGCAAATGCGCTCTCAGGATCTGCCCAGGTACTACCATGACGCCGCATTGTTTTACTGGGTCGCGGCGGATTTTATTCTGGAACAGAAATCGATCCTGCTTTCCAGGCCATTAGGGATCATGCTGTCGAGAAAGTATGTTCTTGACATTGACATGCCGGAGGATTGGCAGTTGGCAGAACTTCAATACAGATTGGTTCGGCACACTGAGCCTTCTGCGGTGACTGAGCCTTCTGCGGTGACTGAGCCTTCTGCGGTGACTGAGCCTTCTGCGGTGACTGAGCCTTCTGCGGTGACTGAGCCTTCTGCGGTGACTGAGCCTTCTGCGGTG
>CAINDV010000166.1 GCA_903847485.1 uncultured Verrucomicrobiota bacterium | reverse complement strand
TTGGCTCACTTGCAATCGCCGGGTGATTCGTGGTAATCGGCAGAAGTAAAACAACGTTGACGCGCCGGTGGTCCCCGGTCGTCCCTTCCCAGGAGATTGATTATGGCAAACTCACCCGCACCCGCACCCGCGCCGGCACCCGCACCGCGAAACCAGCCGGTGCATGAAGTCCGCCTCGGCGGCATCAAAGCCGCCATCTGGCAAAATCAGACCGAGGCCGGCGTGCGCTACAACGTGACCTTCGAGCGGCTCTACCGTCAGGAAGGCGAGTGGCGTTCGACTGGCTCGTTTGGCCGCGATGACTTGCTGTTGCTGGGCAAGGTCGCTGACCAAGCTCACTCGTGGATCATCGAACCGGAGGCGGCGGAGGCCGGGGCGACCGCGCCGGCCGGGCGCAACGCCGCGGCGGACCTCAAGGGCAAAACGCTGCCGAAACGCCCAGTTACGGCCCCGGCCGGCGCGTGATTCAGGCGAAGCACCGACAACGGTCGCATTCGCCTCGATGGGGTGCATCCGTGTTGAACGGGAGGGGAGTTCAGCGGTGAACTTTCTGTCCCTGCAACCGCTTGGGCGCAATCGCGCAGTACCTCGGTTGCCTGATACCGTGCCGCCGGCCACGGCTTCGGTTTTACGGAAATCGGCGGGGACGAACTGCGGATTCGCACCGTTCCGAAGTCCTATCACAAAATCAACACCGGGCCGTTTGTGCAGACGCCTTTCGGCCTGCGGTTGCTGCGGCAGGCCGAGATCGAATGTATTCACGGCCACCCGCTGCTCACCCGGCATTACGCCACGGCCGTGCAGATGCTGGGGCAGGGGGTGCAGACGCGCGTGTTTCGGTCGGTGTTTCGGCAGTTGGCCGATCACCTTGCAGGTGAAACGCCGGGGCCATCTCGGTTTTTAGAGGAAACGGGATCACCTTTTGCTCGGCACGTTGATGCTCGTAATCCTCCAGCGAGGGCACCGTGACTTGCGCGTTGCGCGCGTAGGCACGATGCACCGCCTTGCTGTTGTGGCCCAGCGCCTCTTGGGCGAAGCGCTCCGCGTAGCCGTATTGCTTGGCGCGTTCCGCCCAGGAATACCGGTAGCTGTGGAGCGACACCCCGGTGATGCCCAGCAGCTTGCAGCGGCGATAGAACTCGGCCGACCGGGCATTGGCCGGCGTGGCGCTGATGCGGGGAAACAGCGGCCCCTTGACCGGCAAACTCCGCAGCAGAGCTTCCAACCGCGGCCCCATCGTGAGGCAGGCCAGGGAGCCGGTCTTTTGGCGCCGGTACGAGAGCGTGCCAGTTTCCCAATCTACGTTTTCAGCGGTGAGCAGGGCGCCGTCGGTCTGGGAGGCGCCAATCTCCCACAGCAAGGTGTAATAAAGCCGCCGCTCCGGATTCCGCTCGGCGGCGAGAATCCGCGCGTGCTCTTCGCTGGTGAGGCCGCGCTTGGGTTTGAAAAGCAGCGGGGGGCCAGAGTTTCGGGGCCAGCACGGGCCACGGCAGCCAACCGAGGCCCACGGCCAGGTTGTGGAGGCCCCGCAGGATGGCGGCCACGCTCACGCCGGAGGACTGGAGCACAGCCAGGAAGTCTTCGGCCGCCGTCTCCAGCAGCGGTTGGTTACGGATTCGGTCGAAGGCTTGGTGGCGGGTCTTGCGCCGGCGCATCGCCTGCGTCTGCGGTTGCCCGCGGGAACAGTATTCGTCCACGACCACCTGCCAGGTGCGTTGCGTCAGTTGGGGATTGTACGCCGAAAAATAAACCCGCCCCAAGGCGAGGGCCAGGGCGGGCTGGCCGGCGACCTCATTTTTGGCGCGCAGGATTTGTTCCGCCGCGGTGCGGTCGGTGGTGCGCAGGCTGGTCCGGCGGCCCGTCTCAACCTCCAGGAGGTAGAACACCGGGCCGCGTTGACAGAGCCAGAACTTGTTTTTCATGGTCGCTTTCAGTTTAAGCGACCCGAGTGCTGCCGCGTTAGCGAGTAGTGGGCGAGTAGTGGCGGAGTAGTGGCGGAGTACGCGCCAGTAGCGGCGGGCGGGGCCATTTACTGCACACTTTACTGCACACGGACGCTAAAAACGGCAGATTAACACCTCCTACCTGGGGAGCAGTCGTTGTCCTCCAACGACTTAGAAAATGGCTCCAGAGGTAGGGCTCGCGTCTATCAACTCTCGATTTTATTGGGCTTTCGAGGCACAATCTAAAGGGCTTCTGGCGCAAATCAAGCGTACTCTGCCACTACTCGTGAACTACTCCATCACTACTCTGCCACTTCCGGCTTCTGACATTTCTTCTGACTGTAGCCCTCTGGCGGAGGCGAGCTTTGGAAGCGATTTTCCCGTCTTGGCCACGCCTTATTGAAACCACTCCGGCGCTGGTTTGGAGAAGAATTCCTCCAGCTTGATCCCGGTCGCACCAACCAGCCAGGCCTTGGCCTTGGGATATCGCTGGCGAAAGGCCGCCATGCCGCTGACTTTGTCGCCACGTCCGCTCTTGACCTCTATGGCCCAATCTTGCGTGCCCTGGCTGACGACGAAGTCCACCTCCTCGGTCGCGTCACGCCAGTAGGTCACGCCCCAGGCTGAGCCATGCAAGCCGTTCATCAGATGTGCGCCCACGGCGTTTTCCACCAACCGCCCCCACCAAGAGCCGTCCGCGAACGCTTGCTCGAAGGTTTTGAGGACCGTCGCGCTGACCAGAGCGTTGTTCCACACCACCAGCTTGGGGCTGCTGCCACGCTTGCGCGCCTGGCCCTTGGAGAACAGTTCCAGCCCGCTGGCCAGAAACGCAGTTTCAAGCAGTCGCAGGTAATTGGCCAGCGTCACCGTGTTGCCGGCGTCGGTCAATTGTCCGAGCATCTTGTTGTAGGAGAAGATCTGCGCCGGGAAATGTGCCGCCAGCGCGAAGAGATGCCGCAAGAGCGTGGGCTTGGTGATAGGGTGCATCTGTAGCACGTCGCGCGCGAGCACAGTCTCGATGAGAGAATCGTTCACGTAGCGCTTCCACACGGCTTCGTCCTCCTCCACCAAGGCCGCCGCACCGGGGTAACCGCCGAAAAAGATCCACTGGTCCAGCGTCCACCCGAACGCCTTGCGGCACTCCGGCCAAGACCAATGCGTGCAGCGGTGCAGGAAGAACCGGCCCGCCAGGCTCTCGGTCAGGCTGCGTTGCACAAGCAAGGCAGATGATCCAAGTAGCAGCGGGCGAACCCTGCCGCCACTGGCTACTTCCTCGTCCCAAAGACGTTTGATGACCTCGCTCCAGCCCGGCACCTTCTGGATTTCATCGAGGACGAGCAAAACCCGCGTCCGTGTCGAAGCCGCTTTGGCGTGAGCCAGCCGCCACTGCGTTTCGATCCATTCTGGGGGATGCGGCAGTGCGGCGTCCGCCGATGCGACGACGCTGGGCCAACTCAGTCGTTTCTCTACCTGGCTGGCGGCCGTGGTCTTGCCGACCTGGCGCGGCCCCACCAGCACTTGCAGCAGGGGGAGCTTCCGCTCCAGCGCCGTTATGATCTCGCCTACGATGGGCCTTTCAAATTTCATGCCGCAGAGAATAGCACAGTCAAACGGCGTGAGCAAGAATACGCAGTCACTGAGTAACCGCGCTCATCCGAATGCTGAAACGGTGCAAAGCGGGGCCGATGCGACAGAATGACAGCAGCTTTTGACTCGCGAGGCGAGAGTCGGTTCTGAACTCTCGTGAAATTGGGGCGCAGGTTGGAATCGGACACATTTGCACCCATTTCCGGGGGTTAGATACCACTTTTCTGAGCTTACTCAAGCACTACTTGCCACTACTCGGGCACTACTCGGAACTACTGGGGTGAGCACAGTTCTGGGCACAGTTCATCAGGGTCTGGCACCGTGTCCGCGCTGCATCTTCTGCGTGACCCCAAGGCTGGACTGAGGCGATTGACGGCGGCCGGGGCAGAAACGGATCGTTCCCCGGCGAGCAACCTGCCGCGCGAGGGGGTGATGATGGCCACCACGTCCATCACGCGCAGCAGAGGATTGGTGTAATGCTTCCGAGTGTAGTGCAACGCGTGTGCGACTTGCGGATCCGCAAGCATTACCGGAGGAGGATCGAGAGTCGCCATGTCGGTGCTGCGGCGCACAACCACGCCTTGCGGCCGCACGCGGAGCATGTCCCTGGGCACCGGCTTGCCGGCGATGAGCCGGTCCAGCAGCTGGTAGCCCATGCCTTGGCGCGGTCCTCCCGGAACGGGGCCCACGCGAAATGGCGGAACCTGCGCTCCAGGAAGTGCTCGGCGGCCAGCCGCCCGATCCGCTCGTTCTCGGCTTCCACGGGGGGTAACCCGAGTTCCTGGCGAGCCAAAGAAAGCTCGACCGCTGGCACGCCGGAAGACAGGATGAACTCCTGTCAGGTCAGCGCGGTCACCGATAAACGAGATGATGCCGGCGCCCGCCAACCAAGCGGGATTTTGCCGGTGTAAATGAGGCCGGTGACCAGACGCCACTGCTGTTCCTGGGCATAGTGGGACACGCCTTTGAAGAAACCGTCATGCATGCTGGCCAAGGCCAGCAGGACCGAGGGGTAGAGCACCCGGGCGCCGCCCCGACCTCCCGCTCGGCACAGGATCTTCGAGTCAACGCCGGACACGCCGTTGGCAGGCCAGGAATCAGCATTGGCGAACATTTTCCCAGAGCGGCGGCTGTCCCGCTCTGTACGACGTACGGCGTACCCGCCTCCGCAAGAGGAATGTCGCCACAATGCGCAATGGGATTCGCCCGCGGTGGCAAGGTGCAGCCCCTTCGCCTCTCGCTCTGCGGCGGCTTTGCGTTAAAAAGTTTGTGCGGGAAAGGAGACCGATTTACCATGGTGCCTGCTTACGCGATTCATTCAGAAACAGAGCTTTCTCGGACGAATTGAGCACGCCGTGAAAGTGCCCAACGTGAGAGGTTTCGTCCTATTGATGACGCTATTTGCGTCTGCTGGTGCCCGTGCGGAAGAACCTGCCGCCGCCTCGCCGGGCCAGATCGATGCTTCGTCCTCGCCGACGCCCTCCACCAATGCGGCCTGGTTGAGCCGCGCCTGGCAAACCGAAGATGGGCTGCCGGGCAATACGGTGGTGGGCGTAGCCCAAACGCCGGACGGGTTTCTCTGGGTGGCCACGGAAAGCGGCCTGGCCCGCTTCGACGGGGTGCGCTTCCAGGAAATCGCTCCATTGCCCAATCCAAATCTGTCGTTTCTGGCGGACCACCGTGGCCGCCTCTGGCTGGGGAAGCGGACCGCGACAGCAGGCGGGGAGGTAGTCTGCCTGGAAGCGGGCAAGAGCCGCGTGTTCACCACAGAGGACGGGCTGCCTGACCGAGGGGCGTCGGGGATGGCTGAAGACGGCGAGGGCGCGGTGTGGTTCTCGGCTGGCCCCCTCTGCTGCCGCATCCAGGACGGCCGCGGCACGCTCTTCTCCAGCGAGGCGGGTTTGCCCTCCGTCGGAGGAAAGCTTTACCTAGCCAGCGACAGCCAAGGGCAGATATGGTTTGCCCGCGGCAGCCAAGCGGGGGTGTATCGCGACGGCCGGTTTCGCATGCTACTGACCTTGAAAGGACTGTGCGGTACCCTGAGCGGCGCGAGGTCCGGCGGCGTGTGGATTGGCGCGGGAACGCGGGTGCTCAAATACAGCGGGGAGGGCGAGCCGCAGGACCTCGGCGAGTTGGCGGCCGGGCGGCCAGACGTGAAGCCAACCGTCCTTTACGAAGACCGGCGGGGCCGGCTATGGGTGGGAACAGAGCGGGCCGGGTTGTTCCTTTACAACGGCGCGGGATTCGAAGAAGTGGCCCTGGCCAGGCGTGAGATCCTTTGTTTGACGAACGATCGGGAGGGTAACCTGTGGGTGGGCAGCCGTGGCGGCGGGTTGATCCGGGTGAGACCCCGCGCCTTCGAATTGGAGGTGCTGGTTTCCGCCCCCTCGCCGGATGCGATGCAGTCGCTGTGCCAGGAGGCCAGCGGGATGCTCTGGGCGGTGACGCAAAGCGGACGGCTCGCGCGGAAAGAAGGCCCGCTCTGGCGGGCCCTATCCGCCGAGGACGGCTGGTCCGGCCCGCTGGCCACCTGCGTGACGCCGGCGCCGGAGGGCGGCGTCTGGGTGGGCACCCTGAATGGCGGCTTGCGCCAGTGGCGGCAGGGGGAAGTCCGCGCCCTTACCCGGCAGGACGGGCTGGTGAGCCAATCTGTGACCGCCATGCTGACCACCCCCTCCGGGGATGTCTGGGTTGGGACACTTGACCCGAACGCGGTGCAACGGCTGCGAGACAGCCAATTCCAGACCCTCATGCTGCCGCAAGTGTATGGACATTTTGGCAGCCTGGCGGTGGATGCCTCGGGCGGGGTCTGGGCCGCCACCGAGGGTGGCCTGCTGACGCGGGTGAGCCGCGAAGGGCTGCTGGACCAAACCACGAACACTTTGGGCGAGCACCTCACCATTACCTCGCTCTGCGCCACACCCGACGGCAGCCTCTGGATCGGCTACCACGGCCTGGGAGTGGGCCGGCTCAGGCAGGGGCGCTTCACCCGGTTCGGCACGGAGCACGGGCTGCCGGATGACTACATTGTTCATATCCTGGCGGACGGTCGGGGCCGACTCTGGTTTGCCGCCAACCGGGGGCTGTTTAGCGTCGCGGAGGAGGAATTTGAGGAGGTGGCCGAGGGCCGGCAGGCGCGGGTGCGTCCAGTGGTCTATGGGCAAGAGGAAGGGGTGCCCGTCTCGCAGGCCTACAGAGGTCGTTGGCCCGGGGCTTTGCGGAGCGCCGATGGCCGATTGTGGATTCCCATGGTCATCGGATTGCTGGTGGTGGATCTGAGCCGGTTGACGGAGAACCGGGAGCCGCCGCCGGTGGTGCTTGAGCGGGTGGTGGTGGATGGCCAGACGGTGGCCGTTTATGAATGCGGGCCAGGGCCAAGGGCGCCGGGCTCGGCCTTGCCGCTGGATTTGCACCAGTTTCTGACTGCTCATGAGCCGCTTGGAGCGCCGACATTCCTGTCGGCATCTGGAAACGAGGGCGCCAAGCCGACAGGAATGTCGGCGCTCCCGGGGCGGAGTGCTCAAACCCCAGCACTCCTACACTCCAACACTCCGTCTGCTTCGGAGATGCGCCTGTGCCTGGCACCCGGACCGCGGCAGGTGGCGTTGGATTACACGGCTTTGAGTTTTGTGTCGCCGCGGAACGTGGCGTTCAAGTATCGGCTCGCAGGTTTGGAGCACGACTGGGTGGAAGCGGGCACGCGGCGGACGGCCTACTACAGCCGCCTCCCGCCGGGGGACTACCGTTTCGAGGTGATGGCCTGCAACAATGACGGGGTCTGGAGCGAGGGGGGGGCGTCGCTGGCGCTCACCGTGTTGCCCCACTTCTGGCAGACCTGGTGGTTCATCGTCCCGGCGGTGCTGACGGCGCTGGGCGCCGCCGTAGGCACCGCCCGCCAGGTTGAAAGGCGCCGGGGGCGGCGCAAGCTGGAAGCCCTCGAGCGCCAGCAAGCCCTCGAGCGCGAGCGGACGCGCATCGCCAGGGACATCCACGATGAATTGGGAACGAGTCTCACCCGGATTATCATGTTGAGCCAGCCCGAAGATGAAGGGGGAGCGCCTGCCCAGGCGGAAGTGTCGAAGATCCACGAAACGGCGCGCGACTTGACCCGGACCATGGACGAGGTCGTTTGGGCGGTGAATCCACGCCAGGATACGCTCGAAGGCCTGGTCAGCTACGTGAGCTTGTTCGCGCAGGAATATCTCGCCGCGGCGAACCTGGGCTGCCGCCTCGAGCTGCCGGACCGGCTGCCGCCGCTGCCCCTTTCGGCGGAGGCGCGGCACAATGTTTTCCTCGCCGTCAAGGAAGCGATTCATAACGCGGTGCGTCATGCGCGCGCCCGGGAAATCCGCATCGCGCTTCGAATCGGAGCGCGTGCTTTCACGCTCGAAGTCACCGATGACGGGATCGGGTTCGATCCCGACGCGGCGGCGGTGGCCCAAACCGGCCAGCCGACCCGGCGTAAGGGCCAGGGGCTGCGAAACATTCGGGAACGCCTGAGCGCCCTGGGCGGCCGCTGCGAGATCAACAGCCTTTTGCACAAAGGCACGACCGTGCGGTTCATTGTCCCTTTGCCGGCCCCAGTGCCGTGTAGTGAGAATTAGTCACTATGAGCCAGCGCGGCAAGCAGACAAACTCAGGCATGGATATGATTCGTGTCGGAGTGTTGGAAGATGACGCCGCCACCCGCGAGATTCTGGCGGGGTGGTTCCGGCGGACGAAGGATATAGCGATGCTTTGGGGCCACGAAGAGGTCGAGGCCGCCCTGCATGCGCTCGCCCAGGCGCCCTGCGACGTCGTGCTGACGGACATCAATCTGCCGGGCGAGAACGGCATTGAATTCGTGCGCCGGGCCAAACCGGCTGCCGCCGATACCCAGTTCATCATGGTGACGGTCTATGAGGACGTGGACCACATCTTCGCCGCGCTGGCGGCGGGGGCGACGGGATATCTATTGAAGCGGACCCCGCGCCAGGAATTGCTGGCGGCGGTGCGGGACGCGCGCGCCGGGGCCTCGCCGATGAACGGTCACATTGCCCGCAAGGTGGTGGAGGCGTTTCGCGATTCACCGGGGACGGCGGCCCAGGTAGCCTCGCTTTCGCCGCGCGAGACCGAAATCCTGCGGCTGCTGGCCCGGGGCTACCTCTACAAGGAGATTGCGGGCCTGCTTGGCATCAGCGCTTTCACCGTCAACAACCTCATCCGCCGGGTTTACGAAAAACTCCACGTCCACTCGCGCGGGCAGGCTGTGGCCAAATTGAGCCGCGCACAGTTGCCAACGCCGGGCTGAAGCTTGGCGACGGCGGTGTAGCTAGTTTTAGTCACTACCCCCAGCGGCTTCCTTGCCGCACAATCGCCGCGAAACGAAAACAGCAGATAAAATAATAAACGCAGCATGATGCGCGAAGTGGAATCACACGAGCCGCAGCTATCGTCTGGAAGCGGCGAGACCGAATGATGGATCTCTGCCTGCCAACCATGAGCCGGGCGACAGTAACGCCGCCGCGTCGCGACGCGGGCGGCGGGATCAATTTTGTGGACCTCCGTCCACGAAGGCGCGATGGTTCTGCCCATCCGGTCGGCAGGCCCGCGGCGCGGGCGCTTCGGACTGTTTCCGACGTCCAATAAACACCACGACCGAACGAACAGCACCATGAGAATGAACTGGAGTTAATTGTAAATAAAAAATAACACGGAATAGGAAGACACATGACAATGAAAAATCAAATGATGATGAATCAGCTAAACGCCACGCTCACCGCGGGCACAACCGAAGAACGGATGCAACCCGCATTGCCGAAGGAACGAACCGTCCTGCCGGTTTCGCTTGACAGTCCAGGTGCCTGCCGATCGCTGGCGCTTTCCTGGCTCGCGGCTTTGGCGCTGGGGTTTGCAACCACAGCGTCCCGCGCGGCGACGTTTTTCAGCAGTGCCACCGCACCCACGGTGGACGGGGCGGACATCGCGAATCTCGGAGCACAGACTGGCAACGACAAGTGGTTTTTCCAGTCGGCAAATGAGGCCGACCCGGCGGACCACGCGAAGGGCCAGACGTTCACGACCGGGCCTTCGGCGGTCCTGCTCAACGCGCTCACCTACAAGTGTGGTGGGGTTACGATGAAGGCGGCCAATACGACCTATACCATTCGCGTGGGCATGCTCTCGGGCACGACCTTCAACCAGATTCACAGCGAGACCGCCCTCCAGACCGTTAACACGGGCTCGGGTGACTACATGACCTGGACGTTTGGCACGCCCGTCTTGCTGTTGCCGAACACGACCTACGCCATTGATGTGGCCATGGTTTCGGCCGTGGCCTGGCAGACGGGAATTCCGTATCTTTCCTATACCGCCAACGATTATGCCGATGGCCAATACTACAATAGCGGCCCTGCGGGCGGCAGCGGCAGCGGTCCCAACATCAGCGTCAACGCCAACAGAGACCGGGTCTTCCATATTGATCTGACTGTGGCCCCTGCCTTCGCTCGCTGGGACCTCAACGGTAACGAGGCCGGCGCGGGCGGCACCACACCCGCCGGCACCTGGAACGCCGCGAACACGAATTGGAACCCCGCGGCCGAGGGCACCGGGTCCACCGTCGCCTGGCTGGCAGGCTTCACGGCCGTCTTCGCCGCCGGCTCCGACGCCACGGGCACCTACACCGTCACCGTGGACGGCACGCAGGACATTGGCGGCCTGACCTTCGAGGAAGGAACGGTGACGCTGACGCCCGGGACGGCCGGCGGGCTGCGCCTGGTTGGCGATGCCAGTATGGAGGTCGCCTCGGGGCTGACCGCGACGGTCGCCACCCCCAACTCCGAGGACGCCTCGCCGCGGGCTCTGACCAAGGGCGGCGACGGCACCCTCATCCTGTCCGGTGCCAACGCTTACACCGGCGCGACGACCGTCCAGGCCGGCACCCTTCGCCTCGGCGCCGGCAACGTGTTGCCCGATGCGTCGGCCGTGACGCTCAGCGGCAAGGCGGCGGGAGTGACCGCCACGCTGGACCTCAACGGTTACAGCGACACCATCGGCAGTCTCTCCCTTGGCGGAACGACCCCGGCCAGCGGGGCGGCGGTCACCACCGGCGCGGGGATCTTGACGCTCGGGGGCGACGCCACCTACAATTCCTACGCCATCAACCTGCTGGGCGCGACGATCAGTGGCAAACTCGACCTCGGAGCCACCCGGACCTTCACCGTCAATGACTCCGCGACGGCGGCGAACGACCTGACCGTTTCGGCCGACATCTCCGGCGCCGGCTTCGGCCTCATCAAGGAAGGGGTGGGAACGCTGGTCCTTTCGGGCAACAACGCCGCGGCCACCGGCGGCATGACCCTCAACGCCGGCACCGTCCAGTTTGAATCCCCGGCCTCCCTCAACGGCACGGCGCGCGACGTCACGGTCAACGCCGCCGGCACGGTGATGTTTGGTTCGTCCTTCGGCGCTGGCAACATCCCGGCAGCCTTGTCGGACCGGATCGTGGCTTCCTCGGTGGGCACGATTGCCGCCGATAACCAGAACGCCGCGAATTTCGACTTCAACACGCCCGGCCTCACCGCCGCTTCGTTCGGCGCGGTCGGCAGCGTCACCTATACCGGCACCCTGACGCCCCCAGGGACGACCTACCGCCTCGGCGGCGGCGGGATCCTGACCATGAACAACCCCAACGCCCTCACCGGCGCCGGCAATTCGCTGGTCGTTATCGGTCCGGGCACCGCCGTTCTCGCCAATGCCAATGATTACGACGGCAGCACGACCGTCAGCGCCGGCACGCTCCAGATCGGCAATGGCGGCACGAACGGTTCGCTTAACCCAAGCAGCGCCATTATCACCGACGCCACGTTGGCTTTCAAACGGTCCGACACCGTCACCCAAGGCACTGACTTCGTCAGCGCCATTTCTGGTTCGGGAGGCGTCACGCAGGCCGGCAGCGGCACGCTGATTCTCAACGGTGCCAACAACTACACCGGCCCGACCACCGTCAGCGCCGGCACGCTGCGGCTGGCGGACATCAGCACCGTCGCCTCCTCCTCCGGCCTGATCCTCAACGCCGGCACGCTGCAACTGCTCAGCAACGGCTCCGACACGTTCAACACCCCGGCCATCCAGGTTGCGCCGGGCGCCACCACGACCATTGACGTGAACAACAACGGCTCCGGCACGGGCAACACCCTGACACTGAGCGGCGAGATTGTTTCGGCGAACAGCACCGCCGGCATCGCCACGGTCAACGTCACCGGCGGCAACGATTATGTGCTGAGCGTCGCAACCGCCGCCGTCAACGCCACTGGCGGTAGTCCCAAACTGCGCTTCAATCCCACCACGGCCAGCATTCAGATAGGGACGGTTAATTCCTGGGCTCCCGCGATGCAGAGATGCGAGATTCACCTTGGCGGCACCAGCACCGGCAATTCGGTGGGCACTATCGCCCCCAGCACATTGGCCCCGATCAATATGTTCAAGGAGGGTCCGGGCACGTGGACCGTGGGCGACTACTGCACGCCTGCCGCGCCGCAGGGCACTGTCACCATCACGGACGGAACCTTGATCGTTACGGGAACGCTCTGTCCCCAGGCCGGCACACTACTCAACGGCGGCACGCTGGGTGGCAACGGCACGATCCGGGGATCGGTGACCGTCGCGGCCGGTGCCAACCTGGCACCCGGGGCCTCGGCCGGCACGCTGTCGATCGACGGCGGCCTGGACATCTCCGCACCGGCCAACGGCGGTGCCGGCAAACTCAAGTTCGAACTCGGCCCGATTGCCGCCAGCGACAAGATCGCCGTGGTCGGCACCCTGACCATCGGCACCGACGTCCTCGGCTTCAGCGACTTCGTCTTCACCGACCTCGGCGGCATGGAGGACGGCACCTACAAGCTCATCACCAGCGGCGGCATCACCGGCTCGCTCGCCCCCGCCAACCTCAGCGGCTCGATCGGTGTCGGCGGCACCGGCACCCTGCAGATCACCGGCAACGACCTCGAACTGGTGGTTACAGGGTTGGGGGCGCTGACGCCGCCGACCCTGAGTGGGTTTGGCCCGCTGAGCGGCAGTTCGTTCCCGCTGACCTTCAGCGGACCGAGCGGCCAGAGTTACAAGGTGCTCTCCAGCACCAATGTGGAGCTGCCGCTGGCCGACTGGACAGTGCTGACCATCGGCACCTTCGGCGCCAGCCCGGTGACCTACACCGACACGGGCGCGACCAACGCGCACCAGTTCTACCGCATCCAGTCGCCGTAGCCGTAAGGCCGTGTCTCGGCTGTCCCCGCTGGGGGCATCGCCCAAGGCCTTTAGCCCGAGGCCGGGGGAGCAATCCCCCCGGCCTCCCTGGCTGCCAGAAGAGAACCACCGATGAACACAGATAAAGCAAAGACTATGGAAAGACTCAAACGATCGCGGGAGAGCGGGGCATTTACCCTGATCGAGTTGCTGGTGGTTATTGCCATCATCGCCATCCTTGCGGGGCTGTTACTGCCGGCGCTAGGCCGCGCCAAGCTCAAGGCGCAGTCCGTCGGCTGCATGAACAACCTGCGCCAGATGACGCTCGGCTGGCGGATGTACGCGGAGGACCATAACGACTTGCTGCTCGCCTCCCTGAACGTCGGCGGGAATCGGGTGCTGTGGTGCTCGGGCAACCTCACTTACGACGGCACCACCGCGGCAATTGGGACCCGCAGGTGGACCTCGCCAATAGTCCGATCATGCCCTACCTCGGGAAGCAGAATTTCGCGATTTGGAAATGTCCGGCCGACCGCACCGCCGTGGTCAACGCCTTCGGCCAGCGGGTGCCGCGGGTGCGCAGCAACTCGATGAGCCAGGTGTTCGACTCCGGCGGCTGGCTGCCCGGCTCGCAGTTCCAGACTTATGAGAAACTCACCTTGATCCGCAATCCCGCCAAGACCTGGGTGCTGGTGGATGAACATCCCGACAGCATCAACGACGGCGCGTTCGCGGTCAAAATGGCCGTGCCCAGCATCCCCTCGACTATGACGGGCATTTCGATCATTGACTATCCGGCCAGCTTCCACGGCGGGGCATGTGGCTTCTCATTCGCGGACGGACACTCCGAGATTCACCGCTGGCGTGGCCGTGCGATCCAGGTCCGGGTCACCGGCAAGCTTATCCCCCTCAACCAACCGGCCGGCGATTCCAAGAATGACATCCTTTGGCTTTCCGATGTGACCACGGTGGCGAAGTGAGCCGCCGTTTGGGTAAAGTGTCCGCGAGTTATGACTCTTTGTATGCCAGGCATGCACTGGAAGACAGTGACGCCGCCGCGCCGCGCCGCGTGCGGCGGGATCAATTTTGTGGACCCAGTCCACGAAGGCGCGGCGGTTCTGCCCACTTGGTGGGCAGGCCCGCGGCGCGGACGTTTCGGATCGTTTCCGACGCCCAACCTATCGAGTGATAGTTGTAACTAGAAAATACCACAGAATAGAAAGAGACATGAATATGAAAAAGCAAATGACTATGAACAAACTAAACGCCACGCTGACCGCGGGCACAACCGAAGCACCGATGCAACCGGCATTACTGAAGAAAGGAAGCAGCATGAATGCACGAAATCGAACTATGAAGACAAGAAACCAAATCAAAACAACAATGGCCCTCGCCGCCGCGGCGATGGCAAGCATCCTCCCGGCCAGCGCTGACCCCATCACCATCCCCAACCCCGGCTTTGAGGCGCGCTCAACCTTCGATCCATTCGTTGATGGCCTGGATAGATATATGCAATGGGGCAAAGAATCCTGGCGCCAATGGCAACGCACGGCCAACGGCGGGCCCCAGCGGATCTGGAATCCCGGGGCTCCCGGTTGTGAACTCCCCCTGGGGTACGGCGGCAACGCACCTGAAGGCGATTATGTGATGTGGGTCACCGCCCGCTACGCGGACGGAACGAATTACACCGTGACTGCAGGCACAACCAACTATATGGAGGCGGAGGTGCAGTTGCTGGACGAGACGTTTGATACCACCAAGACCTATATCCTGACCGCCAAGGTGGCCCGACATCCCACAGGAATTTGGGGTGGCTATGCCCTGCAGCTCATGGTGGACGGTGCCAATGTAAGCGGTGCGACCTTTGCCGGCAGAGTGGACGGCGGGACCCTCATTGCTGAAGACCTGAACACAATGACCGTGACGACGAACGGTTTTGTCACGGCAAGGCTCAGATACGACCCCAATCCGGCGAACGCGGGCCTGGCGGGACTACCCCTCCAGGTTCGATTGTGCGCTTTGGAAATCACAACCAATCTGCCAACCAGTCTGGCTACCACCACTTATGCGGTCTTCGACGACGTCCATCTCGAAGGTGACGTGGTCGCGGCCGGAGACACCACCGCGCCGACCCTGCCGGGCAGCAGCATGGCAGATGACAAGAGTGGCGGGCCAATCCCAGCAAACACGATGGTGACCTACACGGTCACCTTCAGCGAAGCCATGGACGCGAGCACGGTTCTCGCCGCCGGCTTCACCAATGCGGGCACCGCAGCCATCACCCTGGGCAAGATTACCCATTTGAGTGGCGGGCAGTTCACCGTCCAGGTCACGCCGACCGCCCCCGGAACCCTCCAGCTTCAAGTCCCGGCCGGCGCCTATATGACGGACCTCTCGAGCAACGCCTTGAACACGGCCTCGGCCATTGTGGATGACACGACCATCACCGTCAACCCTGGCACGGGCAACGACGGAACCTGGGGCGTGGATGGTGCCGGAGATTGGAGCGATCCAGCCAATTGGGTAAGCGGTGTCGTGGCCGACGGAACTGACAAGACCGCCAACTTCAATGGTACGGATCTCACGGCTCACCGCACGGTCTTCGTGAACACCCCGCGCAAGATTGGCAATATCGAGTTCACCGACCCCACACCCAACTTCAACCTGTGGATATCCGGGAGCAACCCGCTGACCCTGGACGTCAGCATCGGTGCGCCGGTAATCAACGTCACCCAGAGCGATCGCAACCTCATTGTCATGAGCACGCTCGCGGGCAACAAAGGCCTGACCAAGACGGGTGATGGGCGCCTGAGTTTGGACGGCACAAACACCTACAGTGGCACCACCACGGTCAACGGGGGCGCCTTGCTTTTCGGCACCCATTCCAGCCTCGGAACCGGCGGCCGCAGTGTGACTGCTGCCAACGGCACGACCGTGGCAGTGGGCTATGCCAATCTTGATAACGCGTTCCTGAACCGCCTGATCGAAAACGCCAACAGTTTCACCGTCGCCCTGGGGGCGAACAGCAGCAGCAACCTCGACTTCAGCACCAGCACGGGCGCCAACTTGGCCAACGCCAGCCTGGGCGCCGTGAACCTTGGCGCCGTGAGCGGCGGGTTTACCACTACTGCCAGCACCTACACCGGCACACTCACGCCCAACGGGAACACCTACCGGTTGGGCGGCGGCGGCGGCACGCTCACGCTCAGTGCGGCCAACGCGTTAAGTGCGGGCAGGAACGTGGTGGTCAGCGGCAACGTCACCATCTCCGGAACCAACAGCAGTTTCAACGGAACCGCCACGATCAATGCCGGCACGCTGACGTTGAACAATGCGAACCCGATGGGCGGCGTCACCTCGTTCTCCATTGCCAGTGGGGCGACGGTCGTGGCGGGCTCCGCGACCGCGCTGGGCACCCCGGGTGGGATTTCGATCTCCGGTGGCACGCTGTCGCTGAACGCGAGCAATACGATCGTATCGGCGCCGATCACTCTCAACGGGGGGGGCCTGATCACGACCCCCTTGGCCGTGGACCTGGCCACCCTCACTCTGAACGGGCCGATCGGCGGCACCGGCGACTTGACCGTGCAGGCCACCGACGGGAGCAACAAGCGGCCGATCATCACGCTCGGGGCGGCGGGAAGCTACAACGGCGCCACAACCTTCAAGACCACAGCCGCCGGGAATCTGGTCCTGCAACAGACGGTGGCCAACGCGCTGCCGACGGGCACAGTGCTGACAATTGACAACAAAGGCGGCGGCACCGGTCGTTATGTTGAATGGAACCTCGACGGCTATAACCAGACGGTGGCGGGGTTGATGGCCAGTGGCGACACCACCGGGGCGGTGATCGTGAATTCCAGCGGCACGCCTTCAACGCTGACCGTGAACAACAGCAGCGACGACGAGTATGCTGGCCTGCTGGGCAGCGGTGGCTACGCGGGGGGCGCAGCGCTCTACTATGTGGGCGACAATCTCACCATGATCAAGACGGGCATCGGCACGCTGAGCCTCTCCGGCGACAACGCCTACACCGGGAATACTACCATCAGTGGGGGAGCGTTGGCCATCACGGGTGTGGGGCAATTGGGCAATGGCAATTATGCGGGAAACATTCTTGACAATGCTACGTTCACCTACAACAGCAGCGCGGCGCAAACCTTATCGGGACAGGTTTCCGGAACCGGCGTGTTGAATCAAGCCGGCCCGGGCACGCTGACGCTCTCCGGCGCGAACGCCTACAGTGGTGCGACGACGGTCAACGGCGGCACACTGCTGGTCAACGGCTCGACGGCTTCCGGCAGTGCCGTGACGGTGAACACCGGCGGCACCCTCGGCGGCACCGGCACCATCAGCAACAGCGTGACCCTGAACGGCACAGTTTCGCCGGGGGCCAGCGTGGGCACGCTCCACAGCGGCAGCCAGACCTGGAACGGCGGTGCGGCCTATCAGTTCGAACTCAGCAGCGCCGTCAGCAGCGCCGGGATGGACCTGCTGATCCTCACCGGTACGCTGAATGTGCAGGCCACCGCGGGCACCCCGTTCAACCTCAAGCTGGTCTCGATGGCCGACAGCACCACCCCCGGCCCGGTGCCGGATTTCGACGGCAACACCAGCTACACCTGGGTGCTCGGCACCGCCAGCGGCGGCATCCTGAACTTCGACGCCAGCAAGTTCGCGATTGACACCAGCGCGTTCGCCAACACCTACACCGGCACGTTCAGCGTGGCGGTGCAGGGCAACAACCTGGTGGTGAATTACACGCCGGTCATGATCATCAGTTCCGGGCCGCTGACCGGCACGTCGTTCCCGCTGACCTTTAGCGGGCGGAACGGCCAGAGCTACCAGTTGCTGACCAGCGCCGACGTAGCGCTGCCCTTGGCGAGCTGGACGGTGCTGGACAGCGGCACCTTCGGCGCCAGCCCGATGACCTACACGGACATGAACGCGACCAACGCGCAGCAGTTCTACCGCATCCAGTCGCCGTAGCCGTAAGGCCATAGCGGCTGTGCCCGTTGGGGGGCAATAGCCCAAGGCAATTAGCCAGAGGTCGGGGGAGCAATCCTCCGGCCTCGCTTTGAGAAAGTGATAGCGAACCAGGATCTGATTATGGAAAGGCTCAAACGATCGCGGGGGATCGGGGCGTTCACCCTGATCGAGTTGCTTGTGGTCATTGCCATCATTGCCATCCTGGCGGCGATGTTGTTGCCGGTGCTGGCCAAGGCGAAGGAGAAAGCCAAGAGCACCAACTGCCTCAGCAACATGCGGCAGCTTGGGCTAGCGTTCAAAATATATACGGATGAAAGCGACAACAAGTTCGTCCAACTGGCCCGCAGCGGCGCGGCGCCGGCCAATGCCATCGTGCCCGATGGCGCCAAGACTTGGTGGCCGGATTTGCTGGCCGCTTCGATGGGAACCAAGAGCATCAAGATTCACAATTGTCCCAGTGTGGCGAGCACCAATGGCTTTGGCATCAGCATGAACCACCCGGAAATCGGGCGTCACCTGGAGATTGCGCCCCCCCATCCGGGAGGGCGAGGTCATGCATCCCTCGGCCACCGTTGTCTTCGGTGACGCCTATCTGATTAAGAACCCTACGGAGGCGAATCCCGACCGGTGGGTCCCCGAGAATAATATGAATCAATTCAGCCTATTCTTTCGCGTCCCCACCAACTGGGGCTACTACGATGACAGTCCGTGGCGCGTCTACAACCGGCATAAGGGCAGGGCGAATGTGGCCCATGTGGATGGGCATGGCGAGGCGGTGCGGACCAGCGCCCTTGGTTTTCAATATCCCGAAGGCGACCCCAGGGCTTTATGGGACAAGAAGTGAGTTGGCCGGTGAACGGCTGCTTGGTCTGGAAAAGCGCGGTTTTGGGCGGTTCGTATCTTTGTTCATCTGTGTCCATCGGTGGTTGTGTTGGATTGGTGCGGGTGGTTTGGAATTTCGCCGCGTGCGCAGGTGCGGCGGGCAGTTCCTCCGCGTTCTGGTTGCGCGGAAGTTTGGCAGCCCGGCGCTTCCGGTTATTGGGTTTTCGTAAGTGTTGGGCTGATTTGGTTCGGGGGGGGCCGGAGTAGGCTCTCCGGCTCCCACAGCCAGGACGAGCGTGATGAACCCAGGATTATGCAAGAAGTCAAACGATTGCGAAGGATCGGGGCGTTCACCCTGATCGAACTGCTGGTTGTGATCGCGATTATCGCGATCTTGGCGGCGCTGCTGCTGCCGGCGTTGAGCACCGCGAAGGAGAAGTCGCGCCGCGCGGCATGCAAGAACAACGTCCGTCAGGTCACGCTCGCTGCCCTCATGTATGCTGGGGATTACCGGGAGTATTTCCCCAGCGGCAAGCGGAATGACGGAGCCTACCACGCCACCTTCTTGTCCACGGCAACGTTTGACTATTTCGACCAGGTCGTGCGGGTGAACACCAATTCCCTGTCCTGTCCCAACAAGAAGAACTGGCTCCGGAACGAGGCCGCGGGTTGGCGCGTCGGGTATTACTGCCTGTGGGGTTATCCCACCGAGAATGATACGCGCCCCCGCGCCGACAGTTACGGCAACGTATCGTGGCCGTGGGATTCGCCCAAGAGATCCACGGACAACAGCCCCTACACGGTCATGATGGCGGACGTGATTGAGAAGGGTACCGCCAACCCGAATGTAACCTCGGCGCCGCACGGCCGTGGCGGGGCCGTGCAAAGCGCCCTTGGCACGCTGCCCGAGCCAGAGGGAATCGGCTCAACGGGCGGCAACATCGGCCTGGTGGATGGTTCGGTCGAATGGCGCAAGCAGCGCATCATGCATGCGCGCTACGTTTTCTGGAGTCCTAATCCGGGCACCAGCATCATCGGGCATTGGTAGTCCTCCCGAGCCAACGCCTGTGGGCCAACAGCGCCGCGTCAAAAAGCCAAGCTCTTATCAATCGCCAAGCAAGAATCCAATATGTCAAACCATGAAATGAGCCTTCAACTCATGCCAAGGAAGGAACCAGCGTGAAACACACACGACGGTTGAGCGCGCTGTGCGTGGCGCTGGCCATTGTTCAACCCGCGGCGCACGCGGCGAACCTCACTTGGGATGCCAACAGTGCCACGGCCCTTCGGCCAAACATTGTCTTCATCTTCTCCGACGACCATTCGATCCAGGCCATTGGAGCCTACAACACGTGGCTGTCCGCGTTTTGCCGGGAGCATCAGGTCACGCCGCACATCGACCGGCTGGCCGCCGAGGGGGCGGTGTTCGTGAACAGCTTCTGCGGCAACTCGCTGTGCTCGCCCAGCCGGGCCACCGTGCTGACCGGACTGCATAGCCATGCCAACGGCGTGCGCCGCCTGGAACAGCCGATCACGCCGGGGCTCTGGACCTACCCGGTATCTCTGCGCCAGGCGGGCTACCAAACAGCGATTATCGGCAAGTGGCATCTGGCTACCACCAAGCCCGAGTTCGATTATTGGCGCATCCTGCCCGGCCAAGGGGCTTATGAAAACCCGGGATTCATCGGTCCCAGCGGCCCCGAACCGCACCAGGGCTACGCCAGCGATGTCATCACCGAACTGGCCTTGGACTGGCTCAAGCAGCGGGATCCGGCCAAACCGTTCTTTCTCGCCGTGCAGCACAAGGCGCCGCATCGTAACTGGATACCACCGGCGCGCTATTCCAAATGGCTGGACGACGCCACGGTGCCGGAGCCGACCACGCTGTTCGACGATTACGCCCACCGGGGTTCGCCCGCCCACGATCAAGAGATGAGCATCGGGCCCGACATGACCCTGGCCAGCGATCTCAAGGTGGGGGAACGCTATGCGGGTGATCCGCGCTACTTGGCGCGCAACGTGGACTTCCAGCAACGCAAGCCCGCCGGCTCCGAATTGATCCGCTGGAAGTATCAACAGTACATGAAGGATTATCTGCGCTGCGTGAAGAGTGTGGACGACAGTGTGGGCCGAGTAATGGGCGCGCTCAAGGCGACCGGCTTGGAGAAGAACTCGATTGTGATCTACGCGTCAGACCAGGGGTTCTTCAACGGCGAACATGGGTGGTTCGATAAGCGGTGGATTTACGAGGAATCGCTGCACATGCCGCTGATTGTGAACTGGCCCGGGGTGGTCAAGCCGGGCAGTCGCTTCACGCCGTTTGTGCAGAACATTGATTACGCGCCGACCTTTGTGGAAATGGCCGGCGGAAAGATCCCCGGCGGCCTGCATGGTCGCTCCCTGGTGCCGATCCTGCGCGGCGAGACCCCCGGCGATTGGCGCCAGAGCGTTTACTATCATTATTACGACCACGATGGCGCCCACAACGTGGCCAACCATTATGGCGTCCGCACCGAGCGCTATACCCTGGCCAATTTCTATCCCGTGAAGGAGTGGGAGCTTTACGACCTGGAAAAAGACCCGCTGGAGCTGAACAGCGTTTACCACAATCCCGACTATGCGCCAACCGTCAGGATGCTTGAAACCGAACTCGCGCGTCTGCGCGCGCTCTATCAGGATAACGACCCGTTGGAAACTGGGAGGCAGAAGGACCAGGCCAGGCCAAGCCGCAAGTGAAGGCAAATGTTTGGCAAAACGGACGTTCCTAAGCGGGAAACTGGCCTCCTCAACAACGAAAGGTAGATAGAATAAGACTGACCAAGAAGATGTCCAAGAAAGTACTTAAACTCAGTTCAGTCACGGCAAGCAACCAAGCAATATTATGAACTGCATATCTTCCACCCGTCTCCTCGACCGCAGAGCGTTTACGCTCATCGAACTGCTGGTGGTGATCGCCATTATCGCGATCCTGGCCGGGTTGCTGCTACCGGCACTGGCCAAGGCGAAAGTCAAAGCCAAGGACATTTCATGCATCAGCAATGAAAAACAGATCGGCCTCTCGTTGGTGATGTATACGGGGGACAATCGAGGCGAGATGATCGGCTACAAGAATATTGCGGTTTGGGTGGGCCAAGTCGAGACCAACTATGCCGTCATCAAGGGGGTTCGTGTTTGCGCGGCCGCGCCCGAAAGGAATCCGTGGGGCGGTGCCACAAGAAGATCCCCCAATTCCTACCAACCGGACGCCATTGGAACCGCGGATTATCCGTGGAGTTGGATCAACTGGGGGAACTGGGATGCGCAGGGTAGTTATGGGTTTAACATGTGGTGTTACTCGGACCTGAAATCCCAAAGTGGAACGGGCATTCCCGCGGCCGATGCCAATCAATTTGCCTTTGAAAAGGAGGCGTCGGTCATCAGCAGTGCCAGGACCCCTTTGATTGCTGATGCGACGTGGGTGGATTTCGCGATGCGACCCGAGCACACCCTCGGCACGGATGTATACAACGGGTGGTGGGACAACAGCCCCGGGCCCATCGGCCTGGGGGCGATTACCATCGGGCGGCATGGCGGGAAGGGCGCCAGTGCCGCCCCCAGTAGTATGGCCATGACTGCCGGCACCCAGTTGCCCTGGCGCAACAACGTGGGCTTTGTGGATGGGCATGCTGAGGCCGTCAAATTGAATAATCTCAAGAGCCTCTATTGGCACAAACTTTGGCCGCGGTGATCGTCTGAGCGCCAATGTGAAGTCAGGCTGCGGCCACCCATCGCCTTTCTCGAATAAGAATATGAAACTGCTGGAGCGAAACGCCTGTCGTCGTCAGCCGCGTCGCCGTGAGCGGGTCTCAGGGCCGGCGGCGCGCGGCCTGACCTTTGTGGTCCTGGTGTTGGCGCTGACATTTGATTGCGCCCACGCCGCCACCCGCCAGTTCGGCCGGATCCTGGCGCTGGGCGATTCGATCACGCAGGCCTATTTTCCTCGCGGCGCCGACGGTGGCTACAGTTGGCGCTACCCGCTCTGGAAGCAGATGATTGACGCGCAGGACAGCTTCACGATGGTCGGCTCCCTGACGAACAACTGGGGCGGCAACACCGCCTACCCGGTTTACAAGACCACCAACGTTTTTGACCGGCACCACGAAGGCCATTTCGGGTGGAAAGCGTGGGAGATTCTGAACGGCATGGAAGTCCTCTCGGACGAATGGCGCACCGGCACCGGCATGAGCAAACTGAGCGACTGGCTCACGCAATACACGCCGGACACCGCCATCATGCTTATCGGGATCAACGACCTCATGCTGGAGGTCAATTCCGCCAATATCCCGGGCGAGTTGGTGATTGTTTCTAACCGCCAGGCGGCCATCATCAGCCAGCTTCAGGCCGACAACCCCGCAGTGCGTATTTACCTCTGCAAGCTGACGCCGACGACTGTGAACAGCACCCCGCCCACGGGGACACCGGTAGCCGGATCCACCATAGTTCCCCTGTTCAATGCGACCGTCCCGGGTATCGCCGCCGCCGCCACCACGCTCTACTCGCGCGTGACGGTCGTGGATCTCGAGACCAATTTCCCGACCGCGCATCTGTATGACGGGCTTCATACCAACGCGAACGGGGAGACGAACATCGCCGCCCGCATTTTCGCCGCCATGCACGTCAGCGACAGCGCGCCGTTTTCCATCAGCCAGTCCATTACCGCTGACAGGACGGGGCTGGTCCTCAGCTTCCCCGTGACTGCGTATCGTGCCTGCCAGGTGCAGTCGCGGAACTCGCTGACGAGCGGATCCTGGTCCGCGGTCACCAACATTCCCGCCGCGACGGTCGCCCGCACTTTGCGGGTGACCAATCTCCTGAACGCCGCTACCGCCCGTTACTTCCGCATCCAGCAAACCCCCTGATGCGCGGTGGATTGTACAACCGGTGCCGCGGGGCATTTGCCGCGATTGCCCGCGCAGCGTACCAGCAGCCGGGTGCGGCGCCAGATCTGGAAGAACTCAAACGATCCTTTCTTTCCACTTGGAATAATAATGGCAGCCGGAAGCTTTATTGGTGTCAGCAGGATCTGCCGGCGGGCAAGACGGGCAACTTGGCTGCCTTAGCCCCGACGCCGTGACCGGTGAAGAACATGAAAGTTCCATCGTCGAAAACCATCCTCTGCCGGCACGCCAAAGACGTTGAGCTGCTGCGATGCGCTCTCTGCGTGATCAAGTTGCTGGGAATCATCGCCGCCCTCGCGACCCTCTTCGGCTTTATTCCCTGTCCAGCCGCCGCCGCCGGGACCAATCGTTACAACGTGTTGTTCATCGCCGTGGACGACTTGCGCCCGGAACTCGGCTGCTACGGTGCCAATTACGCGCAGAGTCCGCATCTGGACCGGCTCGCGTCGCAAGGGATGCTGTTTACCCATCATTTCGTCCAGGTGCCCACTTGCGGGGCGTCGCGGTACGCGATGCTGACTGGTCGGAGCCCGGCGAGAACACGGGTTTTCAGCAACAACGAAGCGCTCTACAGCGGCCCGGCCGCGTTGGCCCAGGAACATTTGCCCGGGGCGCAAACATTGCCGGAACTGTTCCGGCGCAGTGGCTACCGGACGGTTTGCATCGGCAAGATTTCCCACACGCCCGATGGACGGGTGTTCGCCTACAACGGCACGGGTGATGGGCGGCCGGAGTTGCCTCGCGCCTGGGATGAATTGGCCACGCCACTTGGCTCCTGGCAGCGCGGTTGGGGCACGTTCTTCGCCTACACGGGTGGCCGGCATCGCGAGGACGGTCAGCGGCACCGGGACTTGATGGAGTTCGTGGCCGAACGCGATGAAGACCTGCCGGATGGCCTGATGGCGGCGCGGGCGATCGAGCAATTGCGCGCCCTCCGGGCGGGCGGCCAACGTTTCTTCCTCGGGCTGGGTTTCTACAAACCCCACCTGCCGTTCGTCGCCACGAAAGCGGACTGGGAGGCGATTGAGAAGATCGAGGTGCCGCCACCGCCTCATCCCGGGAAACCAGAGTCGGATCATTGGCACCGAAGCGCCGAGTTTTACGGCTACAGCTTCCCATTCACCAAGACCAATCCTTTGGCGCCGCCTGATCAGTTGCGCGCGCGGCGTGCCTACCTGGCCTGCGTGCGCTACACGGACCAACAGGTGGGCAAGGTGCTGGATGCGCTGGACACACTTGGACTGGCTGACTCCACCATCGTCGTGGTTTGGGGCGACAATGGGTGGCACCTTGGGGATTCGCAAATCTGGGGCAAGCACACTCCCTTTGAGCGCGCCGTGCAGACGCCGCTGATTATCCGGGCGCCGGGGATTGCACGGGCTGGTGCGCGTTGTGACGCCTTGGTCGAGAGCCTCGACCTTTACCCCACGTTGATGGATCTGTGCCAGCCGGGCTTCACCCGCACGCAACATCCGCTGGATGGCCTCAGTTTGCGCCCCTTGCTGGAGGGTTCTACCGCATCGGTCCGGGAAGCTGCCGTCAGTTATTGGGAAAGTGCGGTGAGCGTTCGCACCGCAACGCATCGTCTGATCGTGTCGCGCGCCGGCACCACCTGGTCCGGAAAAGAGTTGTATGATCTGCGCCGTACGCCCGACCCGGTCGAGAATCTTGCAGCCAGACAGCCGGACTTGGTGAATCGTCTGCTTGGCTTGGTGCCTGCGATGACAGATAGCAAGGAGCGCACTGGGCCATGAACCCGTCCTCTCTTTGCCCCATGCCGATTTTGAATAGCGGTGCTTTGCCCTCTTGGGCCGCTTTCAGGAAGTAGAAGTCTAAGCCGAATCCATGCAGTAGAAATCAAATGTTCATGCAGATTGGCTGGTGAAAGCGGGGTGGTTTTCTACTGCATTGCAGTTGGGAAACGGGCTTAAAATCTTTTCCCACAAGCGTCGCCACCAGGCGCGTTCACGTTCGGGCACGG